>JBFXFK010000001.1:0-6700 GCA_050179135.1 Desulfatirhabdiaceae bacterium
TGGCTGAGGGACGAGGATTCGAACCTCGGTTAACGGGGCCAGAACCCGTCGTCCTACCGCTAGACGATCCCTCAATAAATAATTGAGTTGTTTTTAACCAAAATGCCGTGAATCGTCAAGAAAATTCTATGGATTCCTGCTTTGTATAAAATTTATCGCACGCGTGATCCGGTTCAGAACTTTTTCCCTGCCGATAATTTCGATGATTTCAAATATGCCCGGGCTGGCGGTTTTGCCGGTCAGGGCCACCCGAACCGGCTGGGCAATTTTGCCCAGTTTCAGGCCGGTTTGTTCCATGACCGAAAGAAATGCCTGTTCCAGATTTTCTTTTGTCAAATCCGTCAGCGCGGCAATCGCTTCATGAAGCAATTGAAGTGGCCCGAAGGCATCGGGTGTCAGGAATTTGGATGCCGCATCCGGTTCATGGACAATGTCGTCCAGATAATAAAATGACGCTGCAGCGGCCATTTCCGCCAGTGTTTTGGCCCTGGCATTCAATGTTTCAACCACCTGATTCAAAAAATGCCCCTTTTCCGCGGGATATCCAAGATTCTTTAAAAAAGGCAGCAAATGGTCGGACAGTTCATCCGGGGGCATGGCCTTGATATGATCGGCATTCAATGCCAGAAGCTTGTCCATGTCAAAAACACCGGCCGATTTTCCCATATTCTCCAGATTGAATTTTTCAATCAGCTCACTGCGGGTAAAAATTTCCTGATCCCCGTAAGACCAGCCCAGGCGCACCAGATAATTGATCATGGCCTCCGGCAGAATTCCCATATCCCGGTAAGCGGTTACCGACATGGCGCCATGACGCTTGCTGAGGCGCGTCTTGTCCTTGCCCAACACCATCGGCACATGTCCGAACACCGGAAGTTCCGCACCCAGCGCCAGATACAGCATAATCTGACGCGGGGTATTGTTGACATGGTCATCACCCCGGATGATGGTATTGATGCCCATGGCAATGTCGTCCACCACCACGACAAAATTGTAGGTCGGGGCGCCGTCGCTGCGTTGAATGATAAAATCATCCTGTTCGGAATTCTGAAAAACAATGTTGCCCTTGACCACATCATGAATGACCGTGGCGCCGAATTGCGGCGCCCGGAAGCGGACCACGGCGCCCGGTGTTTTGGGCAAGGCTTTGTCCCGGCATGTCCCGTCATATTTGGGTTTGCCACCGGTTTTCATGGCTTTCTGGCGCATCTCTTCGACCTGTTCCACAGAGCAGGTGCAGTAGTAGGCATTTCCGGAATCAAGCAGTTTTTGAATGAATTCCTGATAAATGTGAAATCGTTGGGACTGAAAGTAGGGTCCGTCATCCCAGTCGATCCCCAGCCAGTTCAGTGCTTCAAATATGGCATCGGCAGACTCCCGGGTCGATCGGACCGTATCCGTGTCCTCAATCCGAAGAACAAATTTCCCCCCGGTATGCCGGGCATACAGCCAGTTAAACAGGGCGGTTCTGGCGCCGCCGACATGAAGATAGCCGGTTGGGCTGGGTGGAAAGCGTGTGACAATCTGTTTCATATACTGTCTCCAAGTAATTTGCTTTAGAAAATTTGGTCCAATAAGGGTATCTTCAGGATTCAGGGAGCCGGTTTTGGTGGTTTTCCTGTGCAACGGTCCACAAAGTCAACAAAGTCAACAAAGTCAATCCAGTCCATTTTGAACTGTCGCCCTCAACCCGGTGTACGGCCAAATCCCCAATCCTGACCATTCTGAAAATTTCTTTGACTAACAAGAAAGAATATAGTATTAGTCATAAGTAATTGATGGTTTCATTTATAACGCACTGCCTGTCCGATCCATCAGAAAACCACATCAATTAAAGCGGATAAGAATCTGGCGGATACAATCCAAAAATTGGGGTCGATTCAATTTTAATTCGCCAATTGAATTTTACAAATTTGACATGCTATCACATTCAAAAATCCATGACAACCCCCCATTCATGTAAAAGCGCTTGACAAATTTCTTGACTTCAATTACTAAGACATGACGTTTTTTTTGAGTTATTAGTAAATATTAATCATTTATCATTATCAGGAGAACGATCATGGCCGTGCCCAAGCATAAAACATCCAAGTCCAAAAGAGATAAACGTCGCACCCATCAGAAAATCGATGGCCCGGATGTATCGGTTTGCCCGGATTGCGGTGAACCCAAATTACCGCACCACGCCTGCGCAAAATGTGGCATGTACCACGGACGCAAGGTGATCGAGGTCAAAGCGGATTGATATTCATGACGGCTCTGTCAGGGGTGTTACTATGAAAATGATCGGTTTGGATGATGAATCCCGTCAGATGGCGCTGGATGTTGTCGACAAGCTCAAAGCCAGGGTTCTGACACGGGATGCCATTCTGGAATATGACAGAAAAGAGATATTTCCGGAAGATGTCATTCGAAAAATGCTGGGACCGGATATCGGTCTGCAACTTCTGTTTATTCCGGAGGCCTATGGTGGTATGGGCGGCGGCGCCAGGGACTGCTGCGAGCTGACCCGAAAAATGGCCGGAATATGTCTGGGCGTGGCAACAGCTTTTTTTGCCATTCAACTGGGGGCGGACCCGATCATTGTCGGTGGTACAGAGGCCCAAAAGCAAAAATGGCTGGGCGCCATTGCCGAGGGAACATCCCTGGTGGCCTATGCGGTTACCGAACCCAATGCCGGCAGCAACCTGGCCGCTTTAAAAACCCGTGCAGAACCGGTTATGAATGAATCCGGCCAGATCACCGGATATCGCATCAACGGGAACAAGCAGTTCATTTCCACCGGAGGCTATGCGGATTTTATCACGCTCCTGGCCGATACGGCGGAAGGACCCTCATTTTTCGTCGTGGAAAAGGGAACGCCCGGGTTTGACCAGGGAAAAAGCGAAGAAAAACACGGTATCCGGGCTTCCAATACCTCACCGCTTTCTTTTACGGATGTCTTTGTTCCGATAGAGAATCTGGTGGGTGGTGTTCCGGGCATGGGCCTGAAGCAGGCCAATGAGGTGTTTGGTTATACCCGGCTGATGGTGGCGGCCATGGCTCTTGGAGCGGCTGAGTCGGCCATGTCCATCGCCACGTCCTATGCCATGGACCGGATCCAGTTCGGCGCGCCGCTGTCTGAAAAACAGGGCTACACCCACAAGCTGATTGTGCCCCATATCGTTCATCTGACCGCAGCCGACGCCTATATCGGGGAAATTGCCGTCAGACTGGACAGTGGCGAATCCGATCTTCAGGTGGAAGGCGCCATTGCCAAAGTTTTTGCAACAGAAACCGCCAACCGGGCGGCGGATGATGCCATTCAGGCCCTTGGCGGGTATGGGTACATCACGGAATTTGTTGTGGAAAAAATCAAGCGGGATGTCAAGATCACCTGCATCTACGAAGGCACCAGCGAGATTCAGCAGAACATTCTCAGTACGTTCCGCTGGAAAAAAACCTGGAAAACCAAAGGCCGGTTTTATCTGGACATGGCCGAAGAGATGGACAGGCTGTGCACGGAATTTCCGGATATCGGCGCCCGGTTTTATGCCCAATCCGCCCGAACCCTCAATCATCTGATTCTGCTGGCGCATGAAAAACGCCTGACCCGGGAACAGTATGTCATGTTTCTTCTGGCGGACATGATGACCTATACGGAAGTGGGAATTGCATTGGCCAGAAAGGCCGCGTCCCTGACCCGAAACCAGGGCAACCTGGCAGAAATCCATCGGATTCAGTCCCGCATTTTTGCCGCTGAAACAGCCGGCCTGATTGCCGGAAACAGTCTCAAAATTGCCATGGGTTCCGGTACGGTTACCGAAGCGGATATGCCTGAATTTTTAAACACAATCCAATATTCCGGCCTGGTTGCCGCAGCAGGAAACAGCATTGTAGATATGGATTTGGCAGCAAAACATATATTCAGGAAAGTGTCATGAGACCAGCGGACAAACGGACAATTGTGGTCACGGGCGGATCACGGGGTATCGGACGGGCAATCTGTCTGGAATTTGCCGATGAATCCGCAACCATCTACTTCAATTATTCATCCAGCCACGATGCCGCAGCGGCCACGGTAGAAGAGATTGTCCGGGCAGGCGGAACGGCAAAAGGAATACCGGCCGATATTGCATCGGAAACCGCCGTGTCCGCATTTTTTCAGCAGATTCTGTCAGAAACCGGACGGGTCGATGTGCTGGTCAATAATGCCGGTATCACCCGGGACAACCTTCTGGTTCGCATGAAAGGCTCTGACTGGGATGAGGTCATGGCGGTCAACCTGAAAGGGGTGTTCCATTGCACCCGGGCGGTTGCCAAACCCATGATCAAACAGCATTCCGGATGCATCATCAACATGACATCGGTTGTCGGCGCCATGGGAAATGCCGGGCAGTCCAATTATGCCGCGGCCAAGGCCGGAATAATCGGTTTTACCAAATCCATGGCCAAAGAGCTGGCCTCCCGGAACATTACGGTCAATGCCGTGGCGCCGGGATATATCGAAACCGACATGACCCATTCCCTGACAGAAAAAGTCAAGGAAACCATGGTCGGGCAAATTCCCCTGGGCCGTTTTGGAACACCTTCGGATGTCGCTCGAACCGTCCGCTTTTTGGCATCCCCGGATGCGGCCTACATCACGGGGCAGGTCATTCATGTCAACGGGGGGATGTATATTTAAGGATGAAGGCTGAAGGATAAAGGCTGAAGACTGAATACTGAAGGATGAAGGATGAAGGTGGCCGCATATGGCTTTCAGGCAGGGCAGCCATCGGAGGCTCAGGCTGCCAGCGCTTCTCACTACGCAATACTCAACACTCAAACAGATTGCCATATTCATCTGACATGTCGTCAGTGGACAGGCGATATTTATAATCATCAGGAGGATGCCGCTCATGTCAATAGAAGATAAAGTCAAAAAAATCATAGCAGAAAAACTGGGAGTTGATCTGGTTGAGGTCAAGCCGGAAGCCTCATTTGTCGACGATCTGGGGGCGGACTCGCTGGACCTGGTCGAACTGATCATGTCCATGGAAGAAGAGTTTGACATTGATATTTCGGATGAAAATGCCGAAAAAATCGTTCGAGTCAAGGATGCGATCGAATTTGTCACCGCGCATTCCTGATCTTATACTTTGAACTGTCACAATCTGCGGGTTCCATAAACAGAAGTCAGAATACAGAATTCAGAAGCCAGAATAAATAGGGAATGGTTGCTGTTTATAAAAATGATATTTTTCTAATTTATTCTGAATTCTGCGTTTCCACAATTATTGACCGACAGCAGTATATATTTCCACTGTAATGAGATTTCAAATACGAAATGCTGAAAAACAGGGAGGTCTTTTGAAACGGCGAGTTGTCATCACGGGTATGGGGTTGGTCACGCCGATTGGCATTGGTTGTCAGGAGACATGGGCTGCGCTTTGCGATGGCAAATCCGGAATTGCGGAGATCACCCGGTTCGATGCGTCGGCATTTGATACGAAAATCGCCGGAGAAGTCAAAAACTTTCATCCGGAGGATTTTGTCCCCAAAAAAGAAGCCCGTCGGCTGGAACTGTTTATCGCCTATGCCATTGCGGCTGCCAGAATGGCGGTTGAAGATTCCGGCCTGGTCATCTCCCAGGACAATTGCCACCGGGTGGGGGTTTTTACCGGCTGCGGTCTGGGGGGGCTGAATGTGCTGGAATCCAATGCCAAACTGATTGATCAAAAAGGGCCTTCCCGGGTCAGTCCGTTTTTTATTCCCATGATGATCGGAAACATGGCGCCCGGCATGATATCCATTCATTTCAATGCCAAAGGACCCAATGCGTCCATTGCCACTGCCTGCGCCGCCGGGACCCATGCCGTGGGCGAGGCCTATAAAATCATTCAGAGAGGGGCGGCGGATGCCATGATCACCGGGGGCGTGGAGTCTGTGATTACGCCCACCTGTATCGCCGGGTTCAATGCCATGAAGGCCCTGTCCACCCGCAATGATGATCCTCAGAAAGCCTCGCGTCCCTTTGACCGGAACCGGGATGGTTTTGTTGTGGGCGAAGGCTCCGGCATTCTGATTCTGGAGGCGATGGATCTGGCGCTGGAACGGGGCGCCCGCATTTATGCAGAAGTGGTTGGTTATGGCATGAGCGGAGACGCCTATCACATGACGGCGCCGTCTCCAAATGGTGAAGGCGCCGGCCGTTGCATGATGGCGGCCCTGACCGATGCCGGCATTTTGCCCCAATCCGTCGATCATATCAACGCCCATGGGACATCCACACCCATGAACGATCTGTATGAGAGTCTGGCCATCAAATCCGTTTTTGGAGATCACGCCAAACAGATTCCGATTTCCGCAACCAAATCCATGACCGGTCATCTTCTGGGCGGTGCCGGTGGAATCGAGGCGGTTTTTACGGCCCTGACCATTTCAACCGGTGTGATTCCCCCCACCATCAATCTGGATAACCCCTCAGACGATTGTGATCTGGACTATGTGCCCCACGTGTCCCGAAAACAGCCCGTTGATATTGCCATGAGCAATTCCTTCGGATTCGGCGGCACCAATGCCTGTCTGATATTGAAGGCGTTTCATGCCTGAAACCGGAGATTTCAAATTTGATATTTAAGATTTGAAATCTCTAAAATTCTGGTATTTGAGATTTTGATTCCGAAAAGATGAGGGGAGACGACGTGTGCGACCATCCCCTTCATCCTTTTCCCCCTTC
>JBFXFK010000001.1:6800-29854 GCA_050179135.1 Desulfatirhabdiaceae bacterium
GCCTCATCTCTGTTTGACAACCGGACACCGGTGTTTATTTTGAAATCATTCAATATAATATCAATATCCGTTACCGGTTAAAGGAGGCAGACAGCCATGCGGTTTGACAAATTCACCATCAAGTCCCAGGAACTCATTCAACAGGCCCAGTCGCTTGCATCGGACCACAATCATCAGCAAATCGAGCCCGAACATCTGTTACATGTCATGATGACCGATCCGGAAGGAATTGTAACGGCCATCATGCGAAAATTGGGCATTTCTCCAGCCGCTGTATCCCAGGAAATCCTGATGGCCCTGAACCGGTTGCCGCGAGTGACCGGAGCCGTGGATGTCTATATTTCCCATCGGACCAAATCCGTACTGGATGCGGCATTCGGGGAATCTTCCGCCATGAAGGATCAGTATGTCAGCATCGAACATATCCTTTTGGCGGTTTCTGAAGAAAAGCAGGGCGAAGCATCCCGGATTCTGTCGCGCCACGGCGTGGTTCGCGAAGCCATTCTGCGGGTGTTGATGGAAATTCGGGGGAGTCAGCGGATCACTGACCAGAACCCGGAAGAAAAATACCAGGCACTGGAAAAATACAGCCGGAATCTGACCGATCTGGCCAGGCTGGGCAAGCTGGACCCGGTGATTGGACGGGACGAAGAAATCCGTCGGGTCGTTCAGGTATTGTCCCGAAGAACCAAAAACAACCCGGTTCTGATCGGGGAGCCGGGTGTTGGAAAGACCGCGATCATCGAGGGACTCGCCCAGCGCATTGTGGCCGGCGATGTGTCGGAATCCCTGAAAAACAGGCGCCTGGTTTCCCTGGACATGGGGGCGCTGATTGCCGGCGCCAAATATCGCGGAGAGTTTGAAGACCGGCTGAAGGCCGTCATCAAGGAAGTGGAAAACGCCGAGGGCGAGGTCATTCTGTTTATCGATGAGCTTCATACCCTGGTTGGGGCAGGCGCCAGTGAAGGCGCAATGGATGCCTCCAACATGCTGAAACCGGCTCTGGCCCGGGGAACGCTCCGCTGCGTGGGCGCCACAACCCTGAATGAGTATCGCAAATATATCGAAAAGGATGCGGCCCTGGAGCGGCGTTTTCAGCCGGTTCTGGTGCGGGAGCCCACGGTAGAGGACACCATCTCCATCCTGCGGGGACTGAAGGAAAAATATGAGGTGCATCACGGCATCCGGATCAAGGATTCCGCCATTGTAGCTGCTGCGACCCTGTCGCACCGGTACATTACAGACCGGTTTTTGCCGGACAAGGCCATTGATCTCATCGATGAATGCGCGTCCAAGCTGCGTATCGAGATCGACAGCATGCCCTGTGAAATCGATGAGATTCAGCGAAAGATCACACAACTGGAGATCGAACGCGAAGCCCTGAAAAAAGAAACCGATGCCGCATCCCGGGAACGACTGACCAGACTCGAAAGTGAACGGGCCGAAATGGAGTCAGAGCTTTTGAGAATGAAAGCCCACTGGCAGAATGAAAAAGAGCTCATTCAGGTCATTCGCGGCATCAAGGAAGAGCAGGAGCAACTGGGGCTGGAAGAGCAGCAGGCCCAGCGGGAAGGCAATTTGGCCCGGGTAGCCGAAATCCGGTATGGTCAGCAGGTGGCGCTGGCTGGCCGCCTGAAAGAGGCCAATGAAAACCTGGCCGGGCTTCAGGAGCACAGCAAGATGCTGAAGGAGGCGGTGGATGCGGAAGACATTGCGGAAGTCATTTCCCGGTGGACCGGCATTCCGGTGACCAAAATGCTGGAAGGTGAGCGGGAAAAGCTGATTCACATGGAGGATCGGCTGGGCAGACGCGTCATTGGACAGTCTGCTGCCATTATCGCCATTTCCAATGCGGTCAGACGGGCCAGATCCGGATTACAGGACCCCAACCGTCCCATCGGATCATTCATTTTCATGGGGCCGACCGGTGTCGGAAAAACCGAACTGGCCAAGGCTCTGGCAGAATTCATTTTTGACAGCGAAGAGGCGATTATCCGTATCGATATGTCCGAATATATGGAAAAACATTCGGTCGCCCGCATGATCGGCGCGCCTCCGGGTTATGTCGGATATGATGAGGGCGGATATTTGACCGAAGCCGTTCGCAGACGCCCTTATTCGGTGATCCTGTTTGATGAAATCGAAAAAGCCCATCCGGATGTGTTCAATGTGCTGCTTCAGATACTGGACGACGGACGGATGACCGATGGGCATGGCAGAACCGTGGATTTCAAAAATACCCTGATTATCATGACGTCAAATATCGGCAGCCAGTGGATACAGGAACTGGGGCAGTCCAGGCGGGATGAAATGGAACGGCGAATCATGGACGCGCTCCGGTCAAATTTTAAACCGGAATTTCTGAACCGGATCGATGAAACCATCATTTTTGATAATCTCAGTCTGGATCAGATCGGAAAAATAGTCGATATCCAGATCAAACGCCTGGAAAAACGACTGGAAGACCGCCAGATCGGTCTGAAACTGGATGACAGCGCCAGAAATCTGATCATGAAAAAAGGATATGATCCGGTTTATGGGGCCCGGCCACTAAAGCGGGCCCTGCAGCGGTATCTGGAAAACCCGCTTGCCAGCGAAATTTTGAAAGGCAACATCGAGGATGGGCAGCAGGTGACGGCAATTGCCGAGGGGGATGTCATGCGTTTTGAAAAAAGTATTGAGTAGAGAGTAGGTCAGGGTGCCGCGGCTTTTTGCGGCTCCCTGACACCATGCTCAAAACGTCTTCCCCCCGCCGTCCAACTGGCTGACATAGTCATTCACCAGTTTCTGGCGGTCATCGGATGTCATGACGTTGGGAAGAATTTCAAGCGCGCGGTTCATGGCCTCATCCAGCAGTTCATGCTGAAGCTGGATTTTCGCTTCCTGAAAATAGCCCTGGGCCCGCTGGGTCACACTGTCCATCATCAACTGGCTTTCTTCATCGGCCTGCTGGATGATTTCCTGTCTGCGTTTTCGGCCTTCCTCCAGAATACGCTCCTTCAGCTCGGCAATCCGCACCTCGCTTTCATCCAGAAACTGCTGCGCGGTCTGAAGCTGGTCAACGACGTCGTTTTTTTCCTGTTCAATTCTGGCCAGGTCCCGTTCAATTTCCCGACCCTGGGACCGCAGGAAGTTGGCCAGTGGCGGACCCGCATATTTCAGAATAACAAACAGAAGAATAGCAAAATTGACCCATTTCATGATGGGGTCATAGATTGCGCGCCAAGAGCCGGCGGTTTCGGCGGCAAACACGGACGCAGGGAAAAAACAACTGCAAACACCAAACGCCACGCTCCAAAAAAATAACGTCCTGCGAGTCCGTTTCATCAGGTTAGCCTCCGCTCAAGCAGCCGTTCCATGATCAGTTTGGTAACCGCCCCAACTTCCGATTGAATCTGATTTCGGGCCAGTGATATCTGATCTGTCATGTCCCGCATCGCCGCTTCCTTTTTTTCCGTCACTTTTTGAAGTGCCGAATCAATGACTTTTTTGGCTGCCTGCTGACCATCTTCTTCCATCTGGCTGCGCATGTCAAAGGCTTCTGATTTTACGCTCATTTCCGACTGACGAACCTGGTCTGTCAGTTGATTCAGTTGATTTCGTGCATTGGAAATATCCATTTTCAGTTTGTCAAAATGGGCATTTCGATCCTTTATTGCGCCTTCGAGCGGACGGAACATGACCCGTGTGACAATAAACATGAATATCAAAAATGAAACCAGTTGAAAGAAAAATGTTTCATTGATCGAAATCAGCGCAACCTTACTGATGATTTCCATAGCGGTTCACCTGTGTTATGGACCCGTGGCACGGGGTCGAGAATACGTTTCAAAAGGACCGAATGACAGACAGGGACCCGACCAATCTCCAGGTTCCCTGCCCATTACTGATTGTTAAACGTTAAACCACGACAAACATCAGCAACAATGCAATAACCAGCGAATAGATACCTGTGGATTCAGCGACTGCCTGACCAACCAGCATGGTCCGGGTGATCAGTCCGGCTTCTGCCGGATTTTTTCCAATTGCCTCACAGGCTTTTGATGCGGCAATGCCTTCTCCAACTCCGGGGCCAATGGCGCCCAGACCCATAGCAATGCCTGCGCCGACAAATGCGGCTGCCCTGATGATATCCGCTCCTTCGATAGCCATTTCAAACCCTCCTTTTAGATGGACAAATTATCTGTGCGTTGAATTTTATGATTGAATACATTCAGTATTGAGATATGAGTAGTGAGTGAAGCCGCATGGCCGTTCGCTGGCTGCTCGGCCAGAATGCTGTAGGCGGCGCCTTCAGTCTTCAGCCTTCAGCCTAATCCCCTATCCTAAAAAACAAAAATCATGATCAGGGATATGACCAGGGAGTAAATGCCGGTGGATTCGGCAACCGCCTGGCCAACCAGCATGGTGCGGGTGAGATCGCCAACCGCATTGATATTTTTGGCGGTCCATTCCACAGCCTTTTGTCCGACAAACCCCTCGCCCAGACCCGGGCCAAACGCTCCCAGACCCATACAGATTCCGGCAGATAAAAGCGCCATGGGCGGGACAATGGATTCGGCTGCGGGCACTTCCTTGAAAATCAGGATAAAGCTGATCAATAGTCCATAAATGGCTGTGGTCTGAGTAACCGCCTGTGCCAGGAGCATCAGATTGGTAATTGGAGCAGCATTTGACGGATGGCGGGCAACCCCTTCACAACTGGCCTGGGCCACCAGACCGCAGCCGATGCCCGGACCGATGGCAGACAGACCGGTCGAAATGCCGGCGCCCAGAATGGCTGCCCATGTGGGTGAAACCGGCCGGGATGAAAAATCGGTAAACATCAGAATAAAGGAGATGACCAGGGAAAAAATGGCCGGCGTCTGGGCAACCGCCGATCCGACCAGCATGTTGGTCATCAATTTGGCTTCGACTGCCGGCTGTCTGGAGAGTCCCTCGCAGGCTGCGCCGGCCGGATACCCGGACCCGATGCCGGAGCCGATGGCCCCCAGGCCCATGCAGAGCCCTGCGCTGACGACGACTGAAACCGTAACATAATTGGCGGGAAATGTGGTAAACAACAACAGCATGGCCACAACCAGCGCAAATATGGATGCGGACTCGGCAACCGCCTGCCCGACCAGCATCAGTTTGAGAATTTCACTGGATTTTTCGGGCGTTCTGCCCATGGCCATTACGGCGCAGGACGCCGCGTGTCCCTCACCCACCGCTGCGCCGATGGCGCCGAACCCGATGGCAAGACCACCCGCAGCGTATGCGGCTGCACTGACCCATGTTGATATTTCGTATTCCATAGGATTAATTTACCATCACAGAAATATAGACAATAGAGAGCATGGTGAATACAAAGGCCTGAATGCTTCCGGCAAAAAGTCCGAAAAAGGCATTGAGAAACGGCGGCAGAATCAGACTGTAACACAGGTAGGTGATGACCAGAATGATGATGGACCCGCCCATGATGTTGCCAAAAAGACGGAAGGATATGGACACCACTTTGGCAATTTCGCCAATGATATTCAACGGCGCCATGAAAAAAATGGGTTCGACATACGCGCGCAGATAGGCTTTGAGCCCCTTTGCCTTGATGCCGGCGTAATGGGACACCACAAAAACCATGGTTCCCATGCTGAGGGTGGTATTCAGGTCCTTGGTGGGCTCTTCAAAAATCGGGATGATGCCGATCCAGTTGGATGTCAGCAGAAAGAGAAACAGCGCGCTGATCATGGGCGAATATTTTTTGGCCAGCTCTGTTCCCATGGCATCTTCGGTCAGGGAGTACAGGTTGGAAACCAGCAGCTCACCCACAACCTGTAACGTCCCGGGTTGAAGACTGCGCCGGCTATTTCGGGCCGTCATGTACCCGAAAAAGATCAGAAAGCCAAACACGATCCAGGTCATGATCATGACTTCCATATTGAAGGTCATGGTGTAATCACCCAGATGAACCAGAATTTGGTGAATTCGCCCCAGTTCTCCCATAACGTAAATCTCCAGTAACTGTTAGCAAAAATTGTGAGGAAAGATCAGAATTTCATGCAAATCAAGATGTTTTGTTGGCAAAATGCCGCCCGATCCCCTCCATTAAAATCACAATCTGAATCATGAACAGTCCGACAATCACCGCAATCAGGTTGAAGTGAGGGATTTTGATTGCAACAAAAAGGGGAATGGCCATTACAAGATATCGAAACCCGATCGATCGCATCGAAAAAAGTGTCGATTTTTTTTTGGATGGCGCTATGGTAGCAGGAAGCGCGTGACTCATGAGAACAAAATTGATTACACTGAAAATGGAACCCAGTATCAACCCCTTTCCCCATGATTTGTAGCCAAAGAGGATACAGGCAAAACCCACAAAAATGGCGATGGACATCACCCGGGATCCATAACGTTTTTGAAGTTGCCGAATCGTGTCCGTCATAAATCTTCCGGTTTTCTGGAATTGGAATATTTGCGGTCACGTTCTGTCATTTCCATGATCTGACGATAAACCGTAATGGCGCCTCCAATGACTCCCAAAATCGTCATGATCGTGACCATAACGCCTTTCAAATGAAGCAGATTGTCAAGATAACGGCCTAAAAAAAAACAGAAAACAATGCAACCCACCATTGTCAGGCCAATCTGCATCACAAATGACAGATGTTCTGACCAGTTACGGCCGGATTGAAAGCTGAAAAGCTTTTTGTGTTTCCCGGGGATATCCGGGAGATTATCCGTCATACCCAATCCAGTCATGTGATAAAAATATTCAACAGTCACAATCTGCGATTCCCGTCAGACAGTCCGACCGTCCGACAGTCTGACCGTCCGACAGTCTGACCGTTCGACCGTCTGACCGTTCGACCGTCCGACAGTCTGACCGTCCGACCGTCCGACCGTCCGACCGTCTGACAGTCCGACCGTCAAACAGTCCGACCGTCTAACAGCCTGACCGTTCGACCGTGAAGAGCCGGAGGGGGGCACACAAATAGTGACCGACTGCGATAACCATGAATATTCATGGAAGGCGCATTTGAAGCTGCCTTTCATATCAGATATGAATTGGATATGTCAAGTTCATGTTTAAAACCGATATCGGGGCAAGTGATCGTTTCGGCTGTGGTCTATAAAAACAAATTATCTGAAAGACTGTAATCAGAAAAGAATTGTGATATAAAACAAATTTATATATGCTTTGTATCCGATGGCGCGTCATTTCCGGAATGTCCTGGCATGCAGAGGTCCGATGGCATGAAAAGTCTGCTCATTTTCCTGTTTGTTATCCTTTTCGCCTATCTTGTTCTGTATGTTTGCGGGTTTTGGGACGATATTCGACAGCAAAAGAATAAACCCGGCCATATCCCGACAAATAATACCCTGGCGTCCCTGGTCGACAGGCTGATGTCTTTGACGGACCATCAGTTGATGCTGCTGAAGGATGATCTGCATGCAATCCGGTCGACACTGGAAAAACCGATATCGCAACTGTCTTTTTCCCGGGCGTCTTTTGTCAGGGAAACAGACACTCGCCGTCTGGTGCACCAAAACGAATCCAATACAAATTCAAATCGATACCAGAAAATTCTTTCGTATGTCTGCATCCGGTGGGCATGGTTGGTTGACCGGATTGTTTGGTACCAACTGATCATCATACTGGCAGTACTGGTGATCCTGATTGTCATTCTGATATGGATGTTTTAGAAAATAGGGGCAAAGCGATCAGGCATTTTCAATACACACGACTCATGTCTCAATACTGACGGTAAATCATATGATCGATAAACACCGAATCCAAATCATGAAACAGCCTGTTTTGACGGGATATCGCATCCTGCTTGCGGGTGTGATGCTGATGGTGGCAATATCCGGCGGAGATTGTGCACAGAATTCGCCGGATGCGGAACAGCTCCCTGAACTTGTCGGGACCAATATCCTTCGATTCAAAATTGTTTATCCTGAGCTGCCGCCTGTCCCGGCGACCGATTCACCGGAATCGAATCCGGATGCCATCCCGCAGACAGAAACCGATGGACCCGATCGGGATGCTTCCCCGCCGGCTCAGGCAGAAATACCATCCCCTGATCCGGGTCCTTCCGAAAACAGGATTCTTTCCCATGAAAGACCATCGGCTAATGTGGACAGCAGCCAGAAGGCAATTGATCCGGCTCAACCAACCGGCCTTCAAAACATATCTGACCCGTCCCCAAAAGACACTTCAAAAACCGCATCCGGCCAGTTGAAAAAAATTACAAATATCCGTTTCCGAACGGATTCCAATGGATCGGAAAATGTGATGATTGTATTGAACGGGTTTTATCCTCCGGAAGTCAGCACGGCAGACAGCGGGGCCCCCCGAATCATTTGCGATTTTCAGGATGTCCGACTGGCCCCCGGCGTGAAGCGGCAGTTTGAGCTTGATGGAAAATTCATCCGGAGAATTCGAGCCGGAATTCATGTTGAACCGGCCCGAAAAACACGGATTGTGCTGGATCTGGCGCCTTCCCTCAGTTATGAGGTCGAACAGCTTTTTTATCAGAAAGACAATACGTATTCGTTGAAAATCAGGCTGAAGGGGGAAGGCTGAATACGGCATCCAGCGGTCCGGCCCAGCAGTCAGGTAGGCCAAACTACCGGCCAACCTGAACTACCGGCTACCAGCAATTTCAGCGGGACGCGGGTAGGTCAGGGCGCCGCGGCTTTTTGCGGCTCCCTGACACCATGCTATTTTCACGGTAAAATGGATAACAAATACCCATCTTGTCACAGGATATGTATAAAAATGTTACAGTGCCGGTTGCACAAACCTGATCCGGTGCTGTTTTTTTTGTACAAATAAATTATATCTACAGGGGAATCGGGCAACAGGAAACGGATTGTCATGAATTACAGCAAACATATATTATGTATCGGCGCGGGATATGTCGGCGGGCCGACAATGGCCATGATCGCCCACAAATGTCCCCAGTATCGGGTGACGGTTGTGGATATCAATCCGGCGCGGATCTTGCAGTGGCAATCGGATGTCCTGCCGATCTATGAGCCGGGACTGGATGATATTGTCCGGTCTGCCCGGGGAAAGAACCTGTTTTTCAGCACGGATATTGAAGCCGGAATCCGCGGGGCCGATATCATTTTTGTCAGTGTCAATACGCCTACCAAATCATTTGGTGTGGGGGCGGGAATGGCAGCGGATTTGCAATATTGGGAAAAAACCGCCCGCCAGATTCTGGATGTCTCGACCACCTCCAAAATCATTGTGGAAAAAAGTACGTTGCCGGTGAAAACAGCCAAAGCCATGGAACGGATTTTATCCAGCACAACCAACGGCGTTCATTTTGAAGTGGTTTCCAACCCCGAATTTTTGGCAGAGGGTTCCGCGGTCCGCGATCTGGAAAATCCGGACCGGGTCCTGATCGGATCACGTCAGACACCCGGCGGGCTGAGTGCCCGGGATGAACTGGTGGAGATTTATGCCAACTGGGTGCCACCGGATAAAATCCTGACCGTGGATATCTGGAGCAGCGAGTTGTCCAAGCTGGTGGCCAACGCCTTTCTGGCCCAGCGGATATCGTCTATCAATGCCATATCCGCTTTGTGTGAAAAAACCGATGCGGACATCACCCAGGTCGCCCGGGCCGTTGGCATGGACACCCGGATCGGCAACCGGTTTTTGAATGCCAGCGTCGGGTTCGGCGGGTCCTGTTTCAAGAAGGACATTTTGAATCTGGTCTATATCTGCCGCTATTACGGCCTGAATGAGGTGGCGGACTACTGGGAGCATGTCACCCGGATCAACGATTTCCAGAAGGAACGGTTTGTAACCAACATGTTGAATGTGATGTTCAACACCCTGGCCGGAAAACGCATTGCCATGTTTGGATTCGCCTTTAAGGCCGACACCGGGGATACCCGGGAAAGCCCGGCCATCTATATTGCCAAACGCCTTCTGGAAGAACAGGCCGAGCTGGTGATCAGCGATCCCCGCGCCATCGACAATGCCCGGGATGATCTGAAGGATTATCTGCCCCGGGTCAGTTTTACCCCGGATCCTTATGTCGCGGCGGCAAACAGTCATGCCATTGCATTGATGACCGAATGGGATGATTACCGCTATCTTGACTATGAATCCATCCACCGCTCCATGATCAAGCCGGCGTTTATATTTGATGGACGAAATGTGCTGGATCACAGACGGCTGTTTGAAATCGGGTTCAATGTGTATCCGGTTGGAAAGCCGGTGTTGACGCATTTGTAAATAGACTGAAGGATGAAAGGAGTGAACTTTGCATAGATTGTCGCTGCATCAGGCAAAACGGATTCTGGTCACGGGTGGCGCCGGATTTTTGGGCTCCCATCTGTGCGATCGACTGGTGGAAGAAGGTCATGACGTATTGTGTCTGGACAATTTTTTTACCGGCAGCAAATCCAATATCATTCACTTGATGAAACGGCCGAATTTTGAGTTGATTCGGCATGATCTGGTGCAGCCCCTGTATCTGGAAGTGGATCAGATCTACAATCTGGCATGCCCGGCCTCTCCGATCCACTATCAGTACAATCCGGTAAAAACCATCAAGACCAGCATCATGGGGGCCATCAACATGCTGGGGCTTGCCAAACGGGTCAAGGCCAAAATTCTGCAGGCATCCACCAGCGAGGTCTATGGCGATCCGTCGCTTCATCCCCAGCCCGAGTCCTATTGGGGAAATGTCAATCCCATTGGAATCCGGTCCTGTTATGATGAAGGCAAGCGGTGCGCCGAGACCCTTTTTTTTGACTATTACCGCCAGAACCGGGTCAATATCCGGGTGGTGCGGATTTTCAACACCTATGGCCCCAGGATGCATCCCAATGATGGCCGGGTTGTCAGCAATTTTATCGTTCAGGCCCTGAATGGGGAAGATATCACCATATTCGGGGATGGATCCCAGACCCGGAGTTTTTGCTATGTGGATGACCTGGTCGATGGCCTGATCAAAATGATGAATGGCCCGGATGAATTTGTGGGGCCGGTCAACCTGGGAAATCCCGGAGAATTTACCATTGCGGAACTGGCGGAGATCATTGTCCGGATGACCGAATCCCGATCCCGGCTGATTTTTTGTCCCCTGCCGGCGGATGATCCGATGCAGCGAAGGCCGGATATCACCCTGGCCCGCGAAAAACTGGACTGGCATCCGGGCATTCAGCTCGAAGTGGGGCTGGCGACAACCATCGCCTATTTTAAAAGAATAAAAAGTAATGGTGAAATGGCGGATTCATAATTCATCCTTCATTCTTTAAACTGTCGGAGGCATACAATACAATGTTTGAAAATCGAAACAGAAAAAATCGGGAAAAGGGCTTTACCCTGATTGAACTTCTGGTTGTCATTATCATTCTGGGGCTGTTATCCGCGCTGGTCGCTCCCAAATTTTTCGGAAAAGTGGACAAGGCCAAACTCAAAACCGCCAAGACCCAGATCGAACTCTTCGGGTCTGCCCTGGATGAATTCCGGCTGGATAACGGCCGCTATCCAACAACCGAAGAAGGCCTGAATGCCCTGAGGGAAAAACCCGGCAACCTGGCCAACTGGGAAGGCCCCTATCTGCCCAAGGCCATTCCCATGGATCCCTGGAGCAACCCCTACCAATACCGGAGTCCGGGTGAACATGGTCCGTATGACCTGATCAGCTATGGCATGGATGGCGCCGCCGGCGGTGACGGAAATGACCGGGACATCGTGAGTTGGGAATGAATCACGCCCTGTCTGCGATGTTGACCATTCCGGCAATCGATCAGTTTCTGCGCCGGTTTGGCAAACGGTCCGAACCGGATGAGGCCGGTCAGACGCCCGGGTTTGATCCCGCACCGTTTCTGGCGGACATCCGGATCCTGGAAGAATCGGATTTTCCGGAGAATCCGCCGGCTGTCAATCCGTTTGCGGTCAATTTCATGAAGCGGTTCCGGTTTCTGATCATCGAGGACACCGAAGACCAGGTCACGGTTGTCATGGCCGACCCCCTGGATTTCATCACCCGTGAAATTGTCCAGCGGACGGTTGTCCGGCCGGTGCTGTTTGTTCGTGCGACAGAGGAAATCATTTCCCAGTTCATTTACCGCTGGCATGAGGCCGAGGTCGATATGTCTTCCAGTGACGTGGATATGGAGATGAGCCTGGAGGACCAGTTATGGGACAATCCCGAACACCTCAAGGACATGGCCTCCGAAGCCCCGGTCATCCGGCTGGTGAACCATATCATCGCCAAAGCCATTGAAATCGGGGCATCGGACATTCATGTGGAGCCGCGCAAAGCCCATGTTCAGGTGCGGTACCGGGTGGACGGCGTGCTGATTGACCAGAATGCCATTGCCCTCAAACTGAAGGCCGCCATTTCCTCCCGTATCAAGTTGATGTCCAAGATGGATATCGCCGAGATGCGGCTGCCCCAGGATGGCCGAATCAAATTCAAGCTGGGCCGCGAAGAGATTGACATCCGCGTATCGTCCATGCCCACGCATTTTGGCGAAGGCCTGGTCCTGCGACTGCTGCACAAGGAAAATGTCGAACTCGACATGGACAATCTGGGGTTTCCGGGCGCCATCCGCAAACGCTTCGAGTCCGCCATTGCCATGCCCTACGGCATGATTCTGGTGACAGGCCCCACCGGCTCCGGAAAAACAACCACACTCTATGCGGCCCTCAACACCATCAATTCGGCGGACCGGAAGATCGTTACGGTGGAAGACCCCATCGAATACCAGATGGACGGTGTCAATCAGGTTCAGGTTCAGCCCAATATCGGCCTGACCTTTGCGCATTGCCTGCGGACCTTTCTGCGCCAGGACCCGGATGTCATGCTGGTGGGTGAAATCCGGGATCTGGAAACCGCCGAAATCGCCATCCAGGCGGCCCTGACCGGCCATGTGGTGTTTTCCACCCTGCATACCAACGATGCCGCCGGCGCCATCACCCGGCTCCAGGACATGGGGGTGGAACAGTTTCTGATTGCCTCATCCCTGATTGCGGTTCTGGCCCAGCGTCTGGTCAGGCGGATTTGCCCGGCATGCAAAAAGGAAGTCATGCTGTCTGACGCGGATCGAACCCTGTTGTCGCGGGAGCTGGACATGCCGGTGGAAGAGATTCAGCCCTCGTTTTTCCGCGGCCAGGGCTGCAAACTGTGTGCGGGCTCCGGCTATCGGGGGCGTGTCGGCATTTATGAGCTGCTGCCCATCGACGAAACCATCCAGCGGGAAATTGTCAAGGGATCGGACCGGAATGAAATTTTCCGGACGGCCCTGGCCGGCGGCATGATCTCCCTGCGGATGGACGGCATGCACAAGGTGGAACAGGGCGTCACCACCTATGAGGAAGTTCTGAGAGTCATTCGATAATGCAGCGCTTCTTCTATGAAGCCCTGGATGCGCGGGGCAAACGGATAACAGACAGCGCGGAGGCCAGAACGCGCGATGATGTGCTGATCACGCTTCAGTCAAAGGGCATGATTCTCATGCGCTGGCTGGATCAGGACAAACCATCGGGCAAGCTGTTCCGGCGATCGGGCCGGACCCTGAACAGCAAGGAACAGCTTCTGCTCACCCAGGAACTGGCGCATCTGATGAAATCCGGCCTGCCCATCGACCGGGCCCTGCATATCATCATTCAATCCAGCGATGTGCCATCGATTCAGGCCATGGCCCGGTACCTGCGGGAATCCCTTCAGGGCGGCAGCAGCCTTTCGGATGCCATGGCATCCAAAACAGAGGATTTCAACGATCTGTATATCAACATGACGCGGGTTGGCGAAATGGGCGGCATTTTGCCCCAGGTCATGGAAAAGCTGGCCGGATTCATGGAGCGGACCGAGGAAATCAAGCGATTCATCATTTCAAGCTCGATTTATCCATCCATCCTGATGTCCATCGGCATTCTGTCGGTGGTGGTAATCATGGGCTTTGTGGTCCCGAAATTTGCAACCATTTTTACCGATATGGGCCAGAAAATACCGGCCAGCACCCAGGCCCTGATCACGGTCAGCCAGTTTCTTCAGGACTGGTGGTGGCTGCTGATTCTGGGGATTTTGCTGGTCGTGGTCTCTGTCTGGCGTTTTGCCGCAACCCCTTATGGAAAGGACCGGCTGGACCGCATTATGCTCCGTCTGCCCGGCATGGGCGCCCTGCTGTTAAACATTCAGGTCAGCCGGTTTGCACGGACGTTGGGTATTCTGGTCCAAAGTGGCGTGCCCCTGTTAAAGGCCCTGTCCATTGTCCGGGATGTGGTCGGCAACATTGTGGTCAAGGCCGCTTCCGAACAGATTTATCATCAGGTCAAGGAAGGCAAACGGGTCAGCCAGATCATGAAGGACCAGGCCATTTTCCCGGCCATGGCGGTTCAGATGGTGGCCCTGGGGGAGGAAACCGGCAAGATCGGCGAGATGCTTTCGACCGTGGCCGATGATCTGGATGTGCGGATTCAGTCCCGCATCAAGTCCTACCTGTCGCTTCTGGAACCCATTGCGATTCTCTTGATGGGGCTCATTATCGGCGGTGTGGTCATTTCCATGCTGACAGCCATATTCGGGCTGAACGAGATTGAGTTTTAGGGAAATGACTGACCGCGGATTCACCTTCATCGAACTGATCGTCGTGATGATTCTGTTGGCCTTTGCCGGATCCCTGGTGTATGTCAGTGTAGGCCGGTCAATCGGGGGCAACCAGGCCAAGATGTTTGCCAGAGAACTGACCGTCATGATGAAAACCGCCAGACGGCTTGCGGTGGAACAGGGCGCGCCGGCCACGCTTGTTATCTCGGCGCAGGAAAGAACCTGCCATATCGATGGTGAAAAGCGTACCCTGAAAATTCCGGAACAGATTCAAGTGGATGCCGAGGCCATTCAGTTGCGGGATGACGGCGGGATTGAATTGGCATTTTATGCAGACGGCAGCACCAACGGCGGGATTTTGAGCATTCTTGTCGACAACACGCCACGCTACCGCATCGGGGTGGATGTTCTGACCGGTACCATTCAGGTCAAAAGCGGTGATGACGGGGTAACGGGTAACGGGTGACGGGTGACAAGTGACGGAACACGATCGACAAATCGGTTTGATAAAATTAACAGAACGCCTGAAGACGGGAATGCTCCCGCCCCGGTCAGCGGTCAGCCGCCAGCCGTTCTTCAGTCTTCAGCCTTCAGTCTTCAGTCTTGATTCGTCCGCCTTTACCCTCCTGGAGGTTCTCGTAGCCCTGGTCATCATCGGCATCAGCCTGGGTGTGGCGTTCGAGGCCCTGTCCGGTTCCCGAAGACTGGGCCGCAAAGCCGATGACATCATCGCGGCAACCCGGGTCATGAACAATCTGCTGGTCAATTCCCTGCTTATCGAGGAGGTTTTGGAAGACGGCTACAGCCGCTCCGCCGTTACCGGAGAAATGCCCGATGACCCGGACTGGCAATATGAAATTGACGTTCAACCCCTGGATATTGAATCGGATGATGACGACATGCCCATCGAGCTTCTGGACATGGCATCCGTCACCTTCTGTGTGATGCCTGTTTTACAAGAACAAAACAGGCGGTTTTGCCTCACGCGCTGGATGCGCATCCCAACCGGATCAACACAGGTTCAGTCACCGCAAACACATGATAATGCAGCCCCGCCCAAAACCGGCGCCATTCCGGCGGCAAAAACGCAATAATGCCGGATTTACGCTTCTGGAAGTGCTGATCGCCATTGTCCTGACCGCTGCCGTGACCCTGATCGGGGCCATGGCCCTTCGGCTGGCGGTTCAGGCCGGAGAGCGGACCGGGGCCGAGGGTGAAAGCCGGCAGGTCGTGACGGCATTGACCGCCTTGTTGCGGCGGCAGCTTGCCGGATATATGCCATTGCCCGGTCAAGCCGCCGGATTATCCGGATCAACCGGAATGCCGATGACCGGCGCCGGGGTCAAAAGCATATCCGCCGAATCCATTTCTGAAACAAATTTTTGCGGCGCCGAAACCGAACTGACTTTTTTTACTTCCCATGCGCTTCAGGGGTCCAATCTTCAGGGCATGCAGCGGGTCACGTATATATATAATGAAGAGACCCGGACATTGACCATCCATGATCAGATTGTGACCCGCCGCGATGATCTGGACGAGACGCTGGATCCGTTTTCCGAAAATTTTTACGAGACCATTCTGCCGGTCAGCACCATCGAAGATGTGGATGCGTTTTATCTGACCTATGCCAATGAAGAATATCCGGATCCGGGTGATCCCGACTACTGGGAACCCGAATGGCCCTGCGACGGGGCCATGACGGAATTGGGCATGGAGGTACCGGTCATGGTGGCGCTTGAACTGGCCGTAGGAACCGGCAAGGGTCGCATCTCCGGCAAATGGCTGTTTCCGGTTGGACGCCCGTGACACCACATCAATACAAACGTCTGCTCACATCCCCCCGGGGCAGCACCCTGATCATGATTCTCTGGATACTGATCCTGGTGGGATTTCTGGTGGTGGAACATGCGGCCCACAACCGGGACAAGGCCGCTTTGGCCGGAAACGCCAGACAACGCCTGTTGCGGGATCAGGCGGTGTTATCGGTTCTGGATGTCATTGGTTCCGCTGCCTGGCCTTTGCCCAAGGCGGACCAGACCATGGGCAAATGGTTCAAGGTTGAATTCAATGATCAGGACATATGGGTCCGGGTGGACAGCGAGTCTGCCCGCAAGGATCTGAACACAGTGGATGAAGCCACCGTTCGTCAGGAACTGTCCAAAATCCTTGAAATCAATGCGCCGGATGAAAAGGAAGACCGCATTCTGGAAGAAGCCGATGAACTGACCGATGCCATGTTTGACTGGCGGGACCCGGACAGTTTGGAGCGGGCCTATGGTGCGGAAGATGAAGCCTATATCGATGCGGAATTGTCCTGGCTCCCGGCCAATGGTCCGTTCAAGGTGTTTACCGAGCCGCTTCTGGTTTTGGGGATGACAACCGACCTGTTCTGGGGCAGGCCCCTGGACCTGCTGCTGATTGATCTGGAAGAGCAGGACCTGGCGTTGAAAGACACCACGGGTGATCGGCGGCGATCCCCAAAAGACCGGGAAGAGAAATCTGACAAACAGAGCCGGCTGGGACTGATTGAAAACGAGACCATTCGGGATTTCTGGGATGTGTTCACCATTTATGGAAAGGATGTCACCCGGGTCACGATGCTGATTGCCGGGCAAGACCGGGGATATACGCTGGTGGTGGCGTTTCTGAAAAAAAAATCCGGAAAATCATCTGTTCTGGAAATGCAGGAAATGTCGTTTGGTGACAGCAATGTTCAGGAGCGTCTGGCCGGGATGGATGAATTGATCACCCGAACCACCAGCCCGTGGAAGGTTTATCGGGCGGTGTCGGCTGAGGACTGAGGTCGGACGGCTACAACTTAACACTTAACACTTAACACTTAAAACTGATCTTCTATGCGCGTGCTGCACGTCGGCAAATTTTATCCGCCAGTTGCGGGTGGAATCGAAAATTTTCTGGGAGATTTGCTGCCGGCCCTTGAGAAAATGGGGGTTTCGGCCGCGGCGCTGGTTCATGATGACCCGAACGGGGGGGCAACTCCGGACACCGGCCTTCCCCGGATTTATCGGGCCCCGTGCAGCGGAACCCTGCTGTATGCACCGGTAAGCCCGATGTTTCCAAAGATCATGGCGCATGCGATCCGGGAATTCCGACCGGATATCCTGCATCTGCATGTTCCCAATACATCGGCCTTTTGGGCGCTGGTGCTGCCGGTGGCCAGAAAAATACCCTGGGTGATCCACTGGCATGCCGATGTGGTATCGTCACAAATCGATCGCCGAATGGCCCTGGCCTATCAGATATACCGCCCGGTGGAGCAGCTTTTTTTGCAGCATGCCACACGCATCATCACCACATCCCGGGCCTATCTGGACAGCAGCCCCACATTGGCGCGGTTTCGGAACAAATGCCGGGTGGCGCCTCTGGGGCTGGATCATCATCGGGTGGATGTCCCCACAGCAGAAGACCGGCAATGGGCCGATCAGGTCTGGGGCCGGACCGGTCACCGGATTCTGGTGGTCGGCAGGCTGACCTACTACAAGGGGCATGATGTCGTGCTGAACGCCATGTCAGAATTGCCGGAGGCCCGACTGGTGGTGGTGGGGGATGGCGAGCGGGAAACCAGCCTGCGCCTTCAGATTGCGGCCAATGGTCTGGATGACCGTGTCCGGTTGACCGGTCTTCTGCCGGAACACCGGTTGCATGCCCTGATGGCAACCTGCGACCTCCTGTGCCTGCCCTCGATCGAGCGGACAGAGGCATTCGGTCTGGTGCTTCTGGAAGCCATGCGTTTTGCAAAGCCGGTTGTGGCCAGCGATATTCCGGGTTCGGGTGTGGGCTGGGTGGTGGATCACGGGGTAACCGGGCTCCTGGTCAGACCGGGACATGCCGGTGATCTGGCTGCAGCCCTGCACACGGTTCTGGACAGTCCGGCTGTAAAATTGCAAATGGGACAGGCAGCCCTTGACCGGTTTTATGCGCATTTTCAGATCGATCCGGTTGCATCGCAGATTGTTCTTGCGTATAAAGGGGTCAGGGAACAGGGGTCAGGCCGTCCACGATGTCCACTTTGTCCATGACGACCACTACGTCCACCATGTCAAACAGGCTCTAACAGACCCCGGCTACCAGATTGTGCAGGACCATCAACCCAAAAAATATGTCAAAACCAACCCCAAAAATAGCGGTAATCATACCCGCCCTCGATGAGGCAGACACCATTGCCCGGGTAATAACGGGCATTCGGGACAACACCCGCGCCAAAATTGTGGTCATCGATGATGCCAGCACAGATGACACCATTCAGCAGGCCAGACGCGCCGGCGCCACGGTGCTGCCCCTGACCGTCCGGCTGGGGGCATGGGGCGCCATTCGAACCGGAATGCGGTATGTTGTCCAGCACAATCATGTGGATATCGTGGTGACCATGGATGCCGATGGCCAGCATGATCCGGCGTTTATTCCGCATCTCATCGATCCGGTATTGACGGATCAGGCGGATATGGTTATTGGTTCCTGTGTTTCGCGTGGCAGCATTTTCCGAAAAATAACCTGGGCGTTTTTTCGACGCTTCAACGGCTTTGACCTGATGGACCTGACATCCGGGTACCGGGCATACAGCCGGGGAACCCTCGATGCCGTCATGAGTCTCGATACGGCCCTTTTGGATTATCAGGATATCGGGGTCCTGCTGGCGCTGCGCAAGGCAGGTCTGCGGATTCTGGAAGTTCCGGTCGGTATGCGCCCCCGGATAAAGGGACATTCCCGGGTGTTTCATACCTGGTGGGATGTGTTCATCTATCTGACGGTCACAACCATTTTATGTGTATCCAAAGTCAAAATTCCAAAATTGTCCCTCAACCGGCGATAATGAACCGAAGGCCGGACGGCAAATGGAGACGCAACTGATGCAGACGAAAAATCAGGGGATGTTTCAAATGGACCGGGCCATGAGAAAGGAAGTTCTCGATCTCATCGACGAGCGCATCGAACAGGCTCAGGTTTTCCGGACCGACATTGTTCAAATGAAAACCATGATGCATGAGATCATCGGTATTCAGAAACATACCGACGCCCGAATGGACCGGCTGTCCGAAACCATGCAGTCACTGACCGAGGCCCAGAACCGGACTGAAATCAGTATTAAAGAACTGGCCGATGCCCAGAACCGGACCGACGCCCGAATGGAACGGCTGTCCGAAACCATGCAGTCACTGGCCGATGCCCAGAACCGGACCGACGCCAGCCTAAAAAAACTGGCCGATGCCCAGAACCGGACCGACGCCAGCCTGAAAAAACTGGCCGATGCCCAGAACCGGACCGAAATAACGGTCGCCAATCTGGTCAAAAAGGTGGATAACCTGGGAACCGAAATGGGCGGGCTGTCCAGCAGCGTGGGTTATGCCATGGAAAATGAAGCCTACCGCAAACTGCCGATGCATCTGAAAGAACGATACGGCATCGAGATCCGGGATCGGATGATCCGCCTGCTTCTGGATGGCGACGAGATCAATTTTTTCGCCCATGCCAAAAAGGATGGAGAGGATGTCGTGGTGGTGGGAGAAGCGGAACTCAAATTTTCCAGCGTCGGAAAGATGAAAAATCTGAAAAATCATGTATCTGTTGTTCAAAAACATTATTCCCAGCCGATCGTTCCCATGATCATCACCCATTTGGCCATGCCCGCGGCACTGGCGGCAGCCAAAAAGAAAGGGGTTATCGTCATTCAAAGTTTTGAATGGTAACACATGAAATCCATCACACCTTTTTTATCGCCGGCGCAACTGACTTCCCTGGTAATCGGCATCTCGATCGGGTGCATCATCCTGACACTGGTCCGAAAAAACCATCTGCTGATCGGCAATTCGGTCTGGTGGCTGATACTGGCCGGGGCCAGCATTGTTCTGGGGGCTTACAGCAGGCTGATCGATATCATCGGCCGGTTTTTGGGCATCCATTATCCGCCCATCCTTCTGGTCATTCTGGCAACCGGTGTCATTCTCATCAAAATGCTCAACATGGATTTGAAACAGTCCGAGCAGGAAAGAAAGATTCGGCGGCTGGCGGAAAAACTGGCGATTCTGGAAGGGGAACGCTATCCGGAACCTCTTCCCCGGATCGGGGAATATCCGGATGGGGATAATATGCCCAATCCGGATATTGTCTCTTCCAATAGTACGGAACACCCCACGATAACATGAAAAATTCCCGGAAAAAGGCAATAAACATGGCTGTCGACAGCAGCCGCACCATCGATCCGTCGGCCCCTGTCACCCGGTCCCGCCTGGACGTCGGGTGGGTCGGCCCACTGATCCTGGTGACCCTGGTGGCCATTACCTATGGTCACACCCTGGATGTTCCGTTTTATCTGGATGATTTTTCATCCATCGTGGAAAATCCGGTCATTTATCAGTGGGATGGCAGCCCGGGTCAGATATGGCGATATTCCGCCATGCGCATCATTGCCTATCTGTCCCTGGCGCTGAATTATCAGATGCACGCGTTTCAGGTAACCGGTTATCATGTCGTCAACATCCTGATTCATATTCTGGCCGGCATGGCGGTATTGGGGCTGTTAAAAGGACTGGTCCGGACACCGGTTACCAGCCGGATGTTTTCCGCATCCGAAAAGACCTGGATTCCGCTGGCCGCAGCCATCCTGTTTGTGCTGCACCCGCTTCAGACTCAGGCCGTTACCTATATTGTACAGAGAATGGCGTCCCTGGCAGCCCTGTTTTATGTGCTATCCATGGCAGCCTATGTTCAGGCCCGGCTGTCGGATCACCAGCGCAATCGCGTCATCTGGATCATCGTGTGCATCCTGTCGGCCGGGTGCGGCATTCTGACAAAGCAGAATACGGCCACCCTGCCGTTCAGCATGATCGCGCTGGAATACGGGTTTTTTCAGACACCTCTCAAAAAACTGGGCCTTGTGGCCCTGGCAGGCGGTATCGCGATTCTGGCTGCGGGTCTGATTCTGGTCGGCGTATTTGACTACAACCCGTTTTCGCTTCAAAAAATGCTGGCAATGACCCGGGAAACCACGACAATATCGCGGGAATCCTATCTGGCAACCCAGCTCTGGGTGTTGTTGCGGTATATCCGGTTGTTTTTCTGGCCAAACGATCTGCATATCGATTATGATTTCGCCCTGATTGACGGGATGTATAACGGTCAGGCCCTGATCGGCCTGGTCATTCATGCCGGAATTATCGGCCTGGGAATATGGCAGTTGAAAAAGCATCCGCTGCCGGCATTCGGGCTGCTGTTTTTTTATCTGGCCCATGCCGTGGAATCCAGTATTATTCCGATCCGGGATGTGGTATTTGAACATCGTACCTATCTGCCCAATCTGGGATTGATCATGGTCTGCACGTGGTTCATCCTGTCGCAGTTGAAACGCTGGATACCGTTCAACGCCGCCGTTGCCATTTTTTTGGTGATGGCGTGCGGTCTGGGGACCGCGACCTGGCTGCGGAATCAGCAGTGGCGGGATCCCATTGCGCTGTGGGAAGACAACGTAAAAAAAGCGCCGGGGAACCTCCGGGGCTGGGACATTCTGGGAAAGCATTACCTTCAGGCGGGTCAGCCGGAAAAGGCCCTGGCCGTCCTCAATCACGCAATGGATCAGAGCAATATCGGAAATGACCTGTCAAATGGATCGGCCAGCGTGGAAACGATTTTAAATATCGTGGTGGCGCACAAGCATCTCAAACGCTATGACCGCGGACTGGCCATAATCGATCAGGCCCTGCACCAGGACATGTCCCCCATGAACCGCTCGAAATTTTATATCAACCGGGGCAATATCCTGTTCGAGCAGCAGCATTTCGATCAGGCAGAGGCCGCGTTTCGGGAGGCCATAAAAATCTATCCGGCAGGCCTGACCGCGCGTATCAACCTGTCGGTCATTTTGGGATTTACCAACCGCATTGCCGAAGGCGAAGCCCTGTGCCATGAGGTGCTGGCCATCGATCCCGGCAATGATGCGGCCAAACGCAATCTGGCCCTGCTTCGGGATCTGAAAACAAAGCAGAATCGGCAGGAATCCGCCGGCCGGTAGCCGGTAGGTCAGGTTGGCCGGTAGTTTGGCCTACCTGACGCCGGACCGCAGGATGCCGTATTCATCCTTTTGCGGTTCGCTGTTGATTTTCAGCCGGTAGCCGGTAGGTCAGGATGTCGCGGCCCTATGCGACTTCCTGACAGCCGCCAGGCGGTGACGGGACGTTGGTGTTGATCCCATCAAAACCAACGTAACCGCTCATGATCAAGGGCT
Organism: Desulfatirhabdiaceae bacterium; assembly: GCA_050179135.1. GTDB lineage: Bacteria > Desulfobacterota > Desulfobacteria > Desulfobacterales > Desulfatirhabdiaceae > UBA4064. The sequence continues at coordinate 29,604 of JBFXFK010000001.1, forward strand.
TGCTCACCCCCGGGCGAAAATGATATCTTTTTTAAAAGCCCCGTAGGGGCGACCTGTTTGTAGAAATAGATGCGGTTATTCCCATCAAGCTCCATTGAGCGGCCTGAAACCGGAATACACAGGTCGCCCCTACGGGGCTTGATGGAAATTTTTATGCGTCATTCTACAAACAGGACGCTCCTACGGAGCTTGATGTATTTTCACCGTAACCAACACTTAAAACTTAACAATTAAAACCTAACACTTAAAAC
>JBFXFK010000001.1:29954-43118 GCA_050179135.1 Desulfatirhabdiaceae bacterium
TTAAAACCTAACACTTAAAACTAAAACACCTGTGTCAAAACAAATTCTGGGCATATATCTCGACAAAACCACGCTTCAGTACGCGTGCGCCGAAAAAAAAATCGTCTCCTGGCATCTCCAAAAGCCGGCCCAGGAACTGGAGCCGTTTGGAGAACTGCCTGATGGTGATGGGCCGGGACTCAGGGACTTTCTTAAAAAAATACCCGTTCAAAAAAAAAGGCAGCTCATTATTCTGTTACCCGGAAACCTCTTTGTTGCCCGGGAGATACAGCTTCCGGCCATGGCCCTGGAAGAGGCCCTGACCGCGGTAAAAAACATGCTGGAACTGGTCTGTCATTTGCCCGTGGCCGAAATATTTCATGACATTCTGCTGTGCAGACTCCCGGATAAACGTATCAACGCCCTGATCATCTATGCGCCCAAACGGGACATATCGCCGGTGTTGGACATTGTGCGCGAAACCGGTCATGAACGGTCTTTAAAAGCCGTTGCACCGGTCGCATTGGGTCTAAGCGTCTGGCTGAACCTGCAAAAGCAGCCCATGCCCATGGGGCTGGTGACCTCCGGCGATGAAATGGATATTTCCATTTTCACAACGAACGGCTGTCTGTATTCCGCATCGGTCAGTCTTCCTCACCCCGGCGGTGGGAACTCGATCGCCGCCATTTCCAGCCGGATGAAACTTTCAGTTGACCGGTTTTTCAGCCTGCACCCGGGAACCGGTCTTCAGACCCTGGTGGTCCAACCCTGCCACGGTTTGAAATTGTTTCAGGACATCCCCGGCCCGTTCATGGCCGCGGCGCTGGCCTATGGTTTCAACCCCGGACAAAATATTTCCATTTCCGGCTCACCCACCCGGCTGCGCATTTTTCCCTGGTGGAAAACCTGGCTGATCATTGCGGTATTGACATCCCTTTGGCCGGTTTTCTGGACATGGAATACCACCCGGCGGATCGATGCCAACACGGCGGAAATCGCGCAGTTGAAAACCCGGAACCGCCAGCTTTCGGATGTCATCCGTCCCCTGGAAAAAAACCGGGATGCGGACCAGGGCAAAAAACTGCTCATCGATGAACTGAACACCTTCATGAACACCCGGCCAAAGGTGTTTGCCTGGCTGAACGGCATTGCCGACAAGGTGCCCGAGGGCACCTGGTTTTCCCGGTGTACGCTGACCGGACAGGACCTGGTGGTTCAGGGGCAAAGCAAGGATGCCATCCGGGTTTTGGAGGCGTTGCGCGGCCTGGATGTTGTCGAGCAGGTCAAACTGATGGGCACGGTCACCAAAGGACCAGATGGCATGGAACTGTTTACCATGAATATTCGGATGCATGAAACCGTCCCGCCTGCCGCGGACAATCCAAAACCGGCGGAAAAAGAATGAACCTCAGCCAGCGCCATCGCCGCCACTTTCTGGCTGCCGCGTTTCTGGCGGTCTGTCTGCTGTCCTGGTGGGCCCAGGTGTTTGACCCGCTTCAGGAAAAAATCCAGGAGCAACAGGATGATATGGCCCGGCAGAAAAAGGATTACCGACAGCTTTTGTTTCAACAGGAGCAGTTGGCCCCGTATCAGCACCCGGACCCGTCTTTGGATGAAGACCTTGCCCGGCTGACCGGTCAACTGGTCCTGGGAAAGCAGTTGGAGGAATTGAATCCCGGAATCCAGACCGTGATCCAGGAACTGGTGGAAAAAAACGGCATGACCTTCAAATCCTACAAGGATCTGCCGTCTGTTGTCTGGAAACGCCATCTGGTGGTCAGAACAGAACTGCAACTGGAGGCCGGGCTTGAAAATCTGGCCAATTTTCTGCAGGCTCTGGAGGACATGCCGCGCATGGTTCGCATCGAAAAATTGACGGTCACATCCCGGCGCGCCAAAGAGGTCAATCTGCTGGTGTTAATCCAGTTGGGGGCATTATACATAGAGGAAACATTCCGGCCATGATGCGTAGCCGCCCCCCGGAGTGTCAAAATAAAATTTTGACATCGGCACTGTGATTATGATCGGGATGGTAGAGACAAGGCATGCCAAGTCTCCACGTTTCCAACGTCCATAATGTCCGTAATGTCCAAAACGTCCAGTAACTGCTGGACAGGGGGCAACCCGTGCACCCGTTTCACCCAAAGATATCAATTTTTGAACAGACAGAGGCAACCCGCTCATGATCATGAGAAAAACCTGCAAAAATAATTCACAATCGTCACAGCCATCCCAAATCAGGGCCAATATGTTTTCCCCCTCCCCCAGCGGGAGAGGCTCAGCCAGTGGGTCAAAATTGCAAATTTATCCGCCATTAAAATTTGCCCTGTTGGCACTGGCAATTCTATTGATATCCGGGTGCGCCGGCCAAAAACCGTTCATGACCACACCGGAATCTCCTGAAAAAAATCCCTTCATCCGGATTGCATCCGACACCCCCGATGACAGCCCGGATCTGGACAAACCCCTTTCGGACCGCCAGCCCAAAGACGCCCCGGTTGAACCCGCGACGCCACCCAAACCAGAGCCGCCGGACACCAAACGAAAAACCGCATCCCCTTTTGGGGATTTTATCTCTGCGGCCAAAAAAGGGGCCAAGCCATCCGAACGTCCCCCGGAAACAGCGTCATCGGATAACAAGGTTCATGTGGAGCTGGCCTTTGACAATGCCGATCTGTATGAGGTACTGGATTTGGCCTTTTTTGAGATGTATGGCATCAGCTACATGATCGATCCCACACTCAAGGCCAATGTGACGTTTCATATTTCCGGAGATTATACCCGGCAGGAATTTATCGACCTGTTCAATGACATTTTACAGTTGAATTCGCTGGCAGTGGTGAAGGGACCGGGTAGCATTTACAAGATCGTTCAAAAGGCCGGAAGTCCGGGCGCCGGCAACACCGGCCTGGCGCCGGAAGACCAGCCGCCGATGGCTCCCGGTGACATCACCCAACTCATCCGGCTGCGGTACGCCAGCGCACCCATGGCCGCAGCATCCATTGCCCCGTTTCTGTCCCGGGGCGCGGTCACGGTTCAGGACAATCTCAACAATGCTCTGATCGTCACGGATACGGCAGACAATATCGACAAGGTCGTTGGCATACTGGGGGTACTGGATGTCCCCTTTTTCAAGGATACATCCTGGAAACTGTTTCCGGTAAAGTCTGTTGACGCCTCGGATCTGGCCAAGGATTTGTCACAAGTATTAAAATCGGGTGGGCTGTACAGTCGTCCGGGGGTCAACCCGGGCAGTTTTGAAGTCATTCCGGTCGTTACCATGAATGCGCTTCTGGTGGTATCCCGGTGGCCGGAAATTCTGGATCTGGTTGCCGAGTGGATTGCAGCCATGGACCAGGTGCCCAGCACCGGCAGCCAGGTGTTTGTGTATTTTGTGGAAAACGGCACCGCCGCCGAACTGGCCGACATTCTGTCCCAACTGTACGGCGGATCGGCAAAATCCAGCCGGACCAGCCGCACCAGTAGTAGGACAAGCCGGACCAGCAGAACCACCACCGGCGCCAAACCAAGCACAACCCGTGCAACCGTTCCCCAGACCGCCGCCGCGGCCGTATCGGTTTCACCGGGCGGCGACATTATCGGTGATGTGGAAATAATCGCTGATGAATCCAACAACGCCATTGTCATCCGGGCCATGGAACGGGATTACCGGATCATCGAAAAGGTGCTGAAACAACTGGATATTCTGCCCAGACAGGTATTGATCAATGTGGTCATTGCCGAGATTACGTTAAGCGGGTCGGTGGAGTATGGGGTGGAATGGTTTTTAAACAAAAATATCGGAGGTATCGGCTCGGAGGATGGCGACTATACGGCCCAGGGCGCACTGGACGGGGGGATATCCCGGCCCTATGCCACCCCCCTGGGATCGACCAGCGGCTTTTTTTTCAGCGTGTATGACCCGGTAAAATTTTTACGGGGTCTGGTCAAGGCCGTGGGCAGTGATTCCGATGTCAACATCCTGTCATCCCCCAACATTCTGGCCCTGGACAATCAGGAAGCCATGATCGAGGTGGGCAATGAAATCCCGACCGTTACCGGCTCCACATCGGATGCCGTATCCGGGACAACCGTCACCAGTACGGTTCAATATCGAAAAACCGGTATCATTCTGTCCGTAACCCCGCACATCAATTCATCCGGCCTGGTCAAGATGGATGTGGATCAGGAGGTCAGCGAGGTAGGGGAATTTGTGACGGAACTGAACAATTACACGTTTTTGACCCGAAAAGTGGCCACATCCCTGGTGGTGGAGGACGGACGCACCATTGTCATCGGCGGCCTGATGAAAAGCACGGGCAGAAGCGGCAATGCCGGCATTCCGTTTTTAAAGGATATCCCGATTCTGGGTCTGTTGTTTGGCAGCACCAATCAAAGTATCGAAAAAACCGAGCTGGTACTGCTCATCACCCCGACCGTCATCAAGACAAAAGGCGAGGCCGAGCGCATCACCGAAGAGTTTTCCGGAAAGATCAAAAGACTGATGGAACAGCTTCAAAATTGAAAGGATACCAGTTTTTTGGTTGACAAATTTATGAATCATTGATAGCCAATACGAACAATCTTTGCCAAAAAACGAAATGAATCGCATATTCATGTGTATTGAATTATTATGATCATCATTCAATCCGGTATAAAATATGGGCTATGGCCATTTTTTACAGGTCATGTCAATAATTTCAATTGACATGACCCATATGCATTGGTAAATACTGTCTCAAATGCCTGATGATGAGAATAGTTTAATTTTAAACAGGTTTCATTCTGCAAAGGGGGTGATGGAAACAGTCGTTAGCGTTTCCCTATAATGGGAGGTTTACTGACATGGTCGATGTGATTAAACTGAAATGACCCATGTTAACCAACAAAGTTCGATTACAGGAGGAAAAAGGATGAAACAGGATTATAAAAAGTGGTGTGCTCTGATCACTACGTTGATGTTGGTATTTGGCGTAATGGTTACGGGCGCAATGGCAACGACTACAACAGTTGGCGGTGCTATTTTTCTTGACAAAATCGCAGTACCATCAGGTGGAAAGGTTAATATCACTATCCTGGGGCTGGATGCAAATGGCGGAGTCGATGTTTATGGTAATCTCCAGGGCTCTGAAATTCAGGCCAATATTAAAAGCTCCTTGGGTGGAACGTTTACATCAATTGCATCCAGCGGTACTTTTTCGGCATCAGATCCTGCTTTGACGGATGGGGTACTGAAAGGATATCTTTCTTACACTGCTCCCATCAATGGCACAGATACTCTTACTGTAATTTTAAAAGAGTATATCAATGTTTCTGGCGGTGCCCCAATTGTCAATATAATTGACACATTGACACAAACCATTACTGTCAGCAAATCGGCAATTTCTGCAAAAGGCCTGAGAATTCATTCCTTCACGCCTGTGCCTGGTACAAAAGAATATACCTCGATTTTTAGAGGCAGCAATTGGAATGGGGCTGACACAGCTACCGATTTCGCTTCTTTGGCCGATTATTCCGAACAGCCGGGTGTTATAGGTGCAATGACAGCCGGTACGGCTGGCGGACAGCTCAAAATTTGGGCGGTCAAAAGTGACGGCAAAACACAAGATACATCTGCCAACGGAGATGTAACAGTAACATTTACGCCCAACAAATCTGGTAAGGATGATTTGGTCGGATTGAATACTGCCCAAACAACATATACATTTCCATTAACGATGGCCAATGGTGAGGCCATACTGACTTTTACGGACTCATCGATTCCGCAGGCCGGAAGGTATTACGTAAAGGCAGAAACCGAAGGATTTGCAGAAAAATTAACGTCGGTTCAGTGGAGTGATGAGGATGGCCTGTTTGTCAATCCGAAGACCGATAACAAAACACTGGCAATCGCATCTGAGAAGGCCATAATCAACAGTACTGGCATTGGTTCCGGCTTCAGGGCCTATATGTTGGATGCTTTGGGAAACAAAACCACGGTTAGTGAAGCCAACAAGACGAAAAACATCAGGCTGACTGATACCGGTACTGCTGGTGTCTATGTTTCATACATGGATGGCAAATTCACATACCAGCCGGGTAAGAACTACTGGACTGCTACGATAGGCAATGCCAATAGTCTTCCTGATAAAACCGGAACGGCAGCGTTGGTAGCATCCATGGATTCGGTTACCAGCTCAGATCCGGTGAATTTGAAAGTGGTTAAGGATAATCTGGTTGCCTCGTTACCCGCCACCCAACAAAAAGCAGGAGCTGCCTTTGATTTAACGGTTTCAAAGAATGTTGCCGGTACGCCCATTTCGACATCGGACACCAGTCTTACAATCAAACATTTTGATTCCAACGGATCTTTGAAAGAAACCAAAACGGCAACAGTCAAAGCTAATACAACAAAAGCATCTGTAAAATTTGAAACATCAACCAGCACGGGTGGGTTGGATTTCTTTATTGTTAGCGATAACAATATTGGAGATGCCAGAGCTGACTCTTTGGTCAACGATTTGATTGCTCCAGCCGATCCATACGCCGGTAAAGTTGTCAACGGCAATGGTGAAACTGCATCTATTTGGCCAAATGTACCTGGTGATGCCAAAACATTCAAGGTTTTCGAAAAACAAGTCAAGTTGACAGATATCTATGGAAACACCAACAATAAGGGAAATGTCGTGGTCTCCAGTGCCAAAGCTTCGGAAACTGGAAATACGTTGGTTGTTGGTGGAACCGGCGCCACACCTGCAGTACTCACCTATACCCAAGAAACCCTGTCCTTTACTGACACACCAAAATTTGTATTTTCTGGTGCTGGTGTAAGTGTACCGGATTTAACCTTGAATGTGACAGTAGCTGCAAAAGCATCTTCACTGACCAAACTGGTTATCAACAGCGTTCAGGGAGAGAACACACTTGCTGAAGATTCCATTAATCTGCCATTGAATGCTACCATTCCGGTCACGTTCGAAGCACTGGATGCTGACGGAAAAGGCATTGATGACAAAACAGTAGTCTATACCGTTACTGGAACGGTCAACCCGACTGTAAAAGCCCAATCTGGAGATACATTAAGTAGTGGCTCTTTGGTGCCTTTCAACTATGCAACTCTGGGACGTAATGCCTGTACACTGAAAGCACCCAATGCTACAGGTGAATTCACCATTACATTGAAAAATGCCAATGGTACGGTAACCGCAACCAAGAAGTTTGTGGTAACCAAAGTTGTCACCGCAGATGTTGGACAGGAAGCTGGTATTACAGAAGTAGCGGCTGCTCTTGAGGCTGAATTGAGCCTGTATGTCAACACAACCAATCCTGACGGCGAAGCCGCTGTTTACGAATGGTTCGTGTTTACAGCAACACTGGCAGGCGATGCTGCAAAACTGCCGCTCTATCTGCTGGCAACTGACGGCGCCATCGTAGCGGTTGAAGAAGGTATAGACATTTATGACTACACCTTCGATTATGGTGATACAGATGTCGCGTTTATCGCAACCCTGGCCATGGCTGATCTGGGTCTGAGCACGGGCGATGTATTTGCCTATGCGTATGCCTATCAGAATGAAGGCGGCGATATTTATCTGCCCAACGTAGTCTTTATCACTGTAAAATAACAAACACCTTACCTGATTGGCTCTTGTAGCCAATCAGCCCCCTTGATGGGCAGAAAGTGCAACCGTACTTTCTGCCCATTTTTTTTGCCTTTCTGAATAGACCCCGCCTTGCGCCCGAATCTTCCCGTCATTGACATCCCCATTTATACCTTATATATTTGTGACAATTGGATCTCCACCCAGTAGTGTCAAAACGAAATATTGACACAATGCGATGTTCCGCTTTTGATCGGATTGGGGCTGGCAGTCGGTAGTATGGCCTACCTGACAGCGGGGTTGGCCGCAAGCCGGGAGTCGGGGAGCCGCAAAAAGCCGCGCAGCCCTGACCTACACGCTATGTCAAAATTTCATTTTGACACTCCAGGGGGCCAGACAGATAACACGTCCCCAATTCAATAAAGATTTCCAGGCAAGGACAAAAAACGAAATCCAAAAACCCCCTATGCATCAGCGTTTCAGATTATAAAACCCGGTTCCAGTCTGGTTTTTGCCGGAACGTCAAAATGCGGTAAAAAGGGGGGCGTTATGCTTTTGAAAGATAAAATATCTCGCGCAGAGACGCTGATGGCCAAATAGAAGCTTGATTGTATTTATATAACTGAGCTATACAATAAATAACTCGAAAAGAAATTTCTTTGATAATTTATCTCTCAAAAGTGTTCTCACGTATGGCTCGACGTGAGGGATTGACAGAGGTTCATATTTGTAAGGCGGTGGCCGAGATGAATGTTGGCCTGTTTGATGCCAATCTTGGCGCCGGCTTGTTCAAAAAACGAATTGCTATTCCAGGCCAGGGAAAACGTGCCGGCTGGAGGTCGCTGCTTGGATTTCAGAAAGGTAAAAAGGCGTTTTTCCTGTATCTGTTTGCAAAAAACAGTTGTGACAATATTGAACCCGATGAGACAAAGGCTTTAAAGCGTCTTGCAAAATATTACCTCACATTGGAACCCGATGAGATCAAAGCGGCATTGCAATGTGGTGAATTATTGGAGGTGAATTGTATTGAAAAAGAAACATGACAGTATTTTATCGGCCGTTCATGAGACTGCAATGGGGTTGCATAATGCGGGTATAATGGATGAGATAACGATGCGCGAATTTGATGCGCTTTGTCTGCCACCTGTGAAAACATATCACCCACAGGAAATCAGGCAGATGCGATTGCGTTATCATGTCAGCCAGGCCGTGTTTGCCGCTTATCTGAACGTGAGCAAGACTTCTGTGGCAAGTTGGGAGTCTGGTGAGAAAAAGCCTGGTCCTGCGGCGGCCAAGTTGCTTAATCTGGTTGATCGAAAAGGCATTGAAGCGATGATATAGGGTGCATATCATAAAATGTGGAACGTTCCTCTCTTCGGCTCGTGCAAAATGAGGGACGTTCCTCACTTATCAACTTACTGTTATTAATGATGTTCGAGACGTTTCATACAGAAAAATGATTTACAGATACCATGAGTTGTGACATGAATAATGATGTGCGAATCATCCGGACTTGATTTTCCGGGGTACCGCAGCATGATCGGGTTGGCCATAAGCTGGAGCCAGGGAACCGCAAACAGCCGTGGCATCCTGAACTACCCGCCGGGCGTTGATATCGAATCAGTTTCATCTACTTTTCAAGATAGGGGATATGCCTTTTAAAGGAATAATTTATGCTTACAACCCAGGAAGTCAAAGAAATTATTTTAAAGGAATTACCGGGCATTCTGGAAAACGATCCGGAAATTCATCGATTTTTTCTGAATATTTCACGCAGGCATTTTGCAGACAAGGCGGTTACAGAGGATCGTTTTGACCGTATTCTGGAAGAAATGCGCCAGGATCGGGAAAGGGAAACCCGCAAATGGGAAGCGAACCAGGAGGCACTGAAACGAGATCGGGAGGAACAGCGCCTTAAATGGGAGGAGCAGAACCGCAAATGGGAAGCGAACCAGGAGGCACTGGAACGAGACCGGGAGGAACAGCGCCTTAAATGGGAAGAGCAGAACCACAAATGGGAAGCGAACCAGGAGGAACAGCGCCTTAAATGGGAGGAACAGAACCGCAAATGGGAAGACAATCAGCAGGTTATCAACGAGATGCTGAAAGAAATACGTGCGCTCGCGCGAAAACACGAACACACCCTCGGAGCACTGGGCGCCCGATGGGGTATGAATACAGAACAGTCATTTCGTGCGGCACTGAAGGGAATTCTGGAAGAGTTTGCCGGTGTCGAAGTCATCAATGTATTGGAGTTTGATGATGAGGGGTTGGTATTTGGCCGGCCGGACCAGATCGAACTGGATCTGATCATCAAAAACGGCATCCTGATCATCGCCGAGATCAAATCCTCGATGAGCAAATCTGAGATGTACATCTTTGAGAAAAAAGCTCGATATTACGAAAACCGTCATCAGAGACCGCTGACAACATGATTGTCATTTCGCCGATGATTGCTCCCAATGCGATACCGGTAGCTGAAAAGCTGGGAATCACCCTCTATACTTCTGCTGAAGATGTAAAAATATAGCCGATAGGTCAGGTTGGCCGGTAGTTTTGCCTGCCTGACAGCGGGGTTGGCCGTAAGCAAGGTGTCAGGGAACCGCAAACAGCCGCGGCGCCCTGACCTACGCGCTTTTCCTGCCGTTCCCGCTTTACGCCGGAAATCTCCCCATCATTGACATCCCCATATATACCTTATATATTTGCGCCAATAACCTCCCGGTTCCTGTTCGCCCCATCCCGGGAGTGTCAAAATGAAATTTTGACCTAATGCGATTTACCGATTTTTGCTGGTTTCCTGTAGAGACGCAATGCATTGTGTCTCTACGTCCCCGCAGGGGGGATGCTGACAGCTGGTAGGTCCGGTTGGCCTACCTGACAGCGGGATTTGGCCGTAAGCAAGGTGTCAGGGAGCCGCAAACAGCCGTACCCGCTATGTCAAAATTTCATTTTGACACTCCAGGGGGGCCAGCCAGATAATACGCACCCAATTCAATACAGATTTCCAGGCAAGGACAAAAAAATGAAATCATACATCCACCTAATCATCTTCATTCTTTTCGCCATTATTTCCCCGGCCGCCATCCATGCGGCGCCGGCAAACACGGAACTGATCGTTCATGTCAAACCCGGTCTGTCACAATCCATGGACTGGCCCCGGGATGTGCTGGATAACCGCCGAATTCCCAAAACCGACGTGTTCCGGTTACAGGTTCCATCACCCCAGGCAGACCGGATTCTGTTGCAGCTTCGACGTGACAGCCGGATCATAAATGCCGACATGGCAAAGATGGGGTCATTTCCCCCGGAATCACAACAAACCGGTTTTCAGGAGACAGCCACCTGGCAGGAGATGATCCATCTGACGGATATCCAGAAAATATCCGATGGAAGAGATATTGTTGTGGCCCTTCTGGACAGCGGCATCGATGTGGGCAGCGCCTATTTCCGTTCCATGCTCTGGACCAACCCCGGCGAGATTCCAAACGATGGCATTGACAATGATGAAAATGGCTATGTTGATGATGTGGTGGGCATGAATTTCGGGGACGATAGCAACAATATTCAGGATTATATGGGGCATGGCACCCACATGAGTTCCGCAATGCTGACGGTTGCGCCCAACATTCGGATCATGGTGGTCAAAATCAACCAGGGCGGCAACAATTCATTTTCGGAAGGCGATCTGATGGAGGCCATTTATTATGCCCAAAACAATGGGGCCGATATCCTGAACATGAGCCTGAACGCACCCCGGACATCGGGCCTGGAAACGGCCATACAGTCTGCCTGGCAGGCCGGCTGTGTTCTCAATGCCGCAGCCGGCAACAGCGGGGAATTTGCGCCCATCGGGTTTCCGGCATCCATGACAGAAACCCATGCGGTTGGCGCCATGTACACCGAAACCGAGGCGGCAAGCTGGTTTTCCACCACCGGGCCGGAGATGGATATTATGGCCCCGGGTGTTTCCATTCCGGTTACCGGCATTGGCGGAAGCCCGGAATATACCACCGGCACATCGGTCAGCACCGCCATCATCAGCGGGGCGTGTGCGGTGATCTTGAGCATGGACAACCGGTTAACCCCGTCGGCGCTCAAGGATGTGCTGATTCGTGGCGTGACCGATCTGGGAGAACCGGGCAGGGATGACATGTACGGATACGGAATATTGAATGGCACGGCCCTGTATGACCAGGTGCTGGTCCCGGTCGGCCAGAAAACCGGAACATGGGACTATACCCTGCCGTCCCAAACCCCGATTCAACTGTACATCAACACGACCAATCTGTGGAATGAGGAGCCGCATCTGGAATGGTTTGCCTTGACCGGAACCATGCAGGACCTGTTTCTGCCGGTGTATCTGTTTACCGGAACCGAATTGGTCATGGTGAGCGGTTCAATGGATCTGACGGCATACACGTATCCGTATGGGCCGGAAGAAACAACGCTGGTCGCGGAACTGCGGCTGCATGATCTGGGACTGTCCGCGGGAGATGCTTTCATCTTTGCCTATGCATATTCAACTGAAACCGGAGACATCCGCTTTCCGGAAATGGTAACCATACAGGTGATCAAATGAAACTCGCACTGATATTTGCGCTGGCCACGGTGCTGGCTGCGGCCACGCCGGTTTTTGCCGCAGCCCCGATGGTGGAAAAACAGATTTTTGGCGCTCCGACTGCCGTCGGCAAGCCGGTTGATCCGCCTAAAAGCGGCGCTGCCGACAAAAAGGAAATGGCCGATCAGAAAATCAAAAATGAAATCCTGTTTACAGGTGTGATCATTACACCGAAAAGAAAGATTGCCTTGATAAAAGAAAAAAAAGAAACCGAAAAAGCCCTGGTCAGAAAAGAAGGCGATACCATTCATGGCATGGTGTTGAAAAGCATTGCATCCAATCATGTCATCATCACCGACCCCGATGGCAAGGACATCCGCTACAATTTGTTCCAGAGTGACCGCAAACGGCCGGATGCCCCGGCCATGCCGCCGCCTGAAGCAAAACCGGCGCCTGGACAGGAAGCCGGCCCTCCTGGGGCGACACCGACAGGCAAACCGCAGGCCGGCGCTGCAGCATCCAAAACCATGCCGACTAACGGGCAACCGCTGCCTGGACCCGTTACAACATCGGGTGGTCCTCCAGGGCAGGAAACGAATCTACCGAATACCCCGGGACAAACACCCCAGGCGCCCAAAGCCAATCCGTTTGGAGAAATATTCAAAAAATTCAAGGATGATCGTGTCAAGGGGGTCGTGCCCAATTCCAACTTCCGAAATCCGTTTCAGGATGCCATGAACAAGGCCATCGGTCAGTGATCTGTCTTTATCATGTTTTCAGAGGGCTTTAATAAAACACCGGAGGATTCGACATGGAAATGATTGATAATGTTCTATCGGCCATCAAGGAAATGATGCTTCCGGAGCTCGACAAAATCCGGGAGGAGAACCGGGAAATCAAGACCACCCTCATCATGATGAACAAACGTCTGGATGATATCAATCTTCATCTGATCGATCATAGCAGACGAATTGACGAAACGAACAAGCGGATCGATTCTTTACGTGAGGAATTGGGCAACCGCATCGATGAAACCAACAAGCG
>JBFXFK010000001.1:43218-49969 GCA_050179135.1 Desulfatirhabdiaceae bacterium
AACCGTATGTATGAAACCAACAATCGCACGGATTCCATTCGTGACGAGTTGATCAGACGCATGGATGCCTTTGCCCAGCGGCTCGATCGTCTGTATGAGGTGATTGTGCGCCGCGATGAGCATCTGGTGGCGGAAGAACGGATTTCGGCTTTGGAAAGGGACATGGCAGAGATCAAATATCGACTGGCCGCGTGACAAATAGCGCTTTTAAGATAATGATTTTGGGAAGGGTTTTTCGATGCTCATGCCGAATCAAATCGAAAAAATCAGAAGCCATGCTTTCCACCAAAAACCCACCACACAGCGTCCCCCAGGACAGGATTGCAGGAAAGAATAAATTGACGCCATCATCCACCTGGTTATACAATTCAGAAAAATGCCATATGGAGAAAACGAAAATGGAAACCAGACTGGATCGAATTGAAAAAGGAATTGAGGCATTGTTCCTTGGGATTTCCGAATTAAAATAGGCTCAGAAAAAAACGGACGAGCAACTCAACCGAACGGATGCCCAACTGAGAAAGACCGTCGAAAAGCTGGAAAAAATAGGCGACAATCTGGGTGATTTGGGTATTGTGCAGGGTGAAATAGCGGAGGAATTGTTTTACCGGTATGTGAAAGGCCTTTTAAAGCCACTGGATCTGCGCTTTGATCGAATGCCGGAATGTTAAAAGTGACGGGTGACGGGTTGCGGACGGCTGCACCCGTCACCTGTCACACAAAACCAAAATGCTGGCACGAATCGGTGCGCTGGTGGTGAAGGACGATGTCGGCAGATATGCGGAAAAAGCGGGGTTGTTTGTTTTGACGCAGACGAGTGACGGTGGGGCCGCGCTGTTGAATCGGAAAGGATTCAGGCCGAAAGAATTTTCATGAATAACTTTCTAATCTTACAAAACTACCAGGCTTCCACAGGACATGTGCTGAAATGATAAGAATTCATCCCCATGCAATTCAGCGAATGGAGGAGCGCTGTGCAACCACAGATGAGGTATATGCAACAGTGGAACATGGGGAAGTATTTCCAGCCAAATTTGGTCGATCCGGTTTTCGACGTAATTTTTTGTTTGACAATGATTTCGGCGGAAAACATTATCATAACAAGCAGGTAGAAGTTTTTGCAGTTCAGGAAGAATCCGACTGGGTCGTAATCACTGTCATTACACGGTTTTTTTGAAAAGAGGGGAAAGAAAAAATGAAATTCAGCTATGATCCCCAATACAATATTGCCTATATTCGACTAAGACCAAAATCTTCTGAAGTCGTATCTATCAAAATCAGCGATGAATTAATCGTAGATTTGTCACCAGATGGAACTGTCTATGGCATTGAGCTGCTGAATGCAAACGAACAATTAATGCAAGGTGATAACGGTAGGTTCCTGTTTTATAATGAACACAGCGGTCAGGAAGTCGATGTTTCAATTACCGTTTGATAGGATAGGCTTCAGGAAGCAAAAGCGTTGCATTTAATACCCATCATCACACTGACCTATGCCCCGTCAACCCCGATTGGATGCACCCGGAATTTTGCAGCATGTCATGGGTCTTGCGCAGCAAAACCGCTATCCATGTAAATATCCAAATTATGCGAGCCTTCACAAAGATGCGGCAAATGATATTCGACAATGCCGAACTTCGCAAAGAAATCGATGAACTTAGAGATGATACGGATGGAAAGTTTCGAATTGTTTTTGAAACGCTCGATCAGTTATTGATTATCGAAAACAAGCCGAAAAAGAAGATTGGGTTTATGGCAAAGGAGAAGCAGGCGGAATTCGTTAATCGCGGTAATCTGACTTATTAATATCCAATATGATATTAATGTGTTACTGATTAAGTTTACCAATTTGCCAACGTTATGTTGTGAGTTTATCGTAAGTGCCTGAAATTATAAATTGAAATTGCTATTTTTTGGACAAGCATAATTTCCTTTAAAATCAGTTGGTTGCTAATTCATGCCAAAATGACACAACATAATATATTTTTTTCAACAGGCTATGGTTTGAGTGGATTGGACCTCTCCAAATACGTCGGCTAATGCTCCAGAAACGCTACAGAACGATCAATATTAGCGGCAATCCATCTGATTAAAGAATTAGAGGAATCAGATGTAATATTGATTATTAACTGACAACATAACGTCCCCCACCCCATTATCTACATGGCGGGGGTTTTATGAACTTCTGAAATACTTCCGGATAGAGAAACCACGGATAACGGAAAAGAAATTGCCGATGCAACTGAAAATGGCCTTTTTTTGAGTGTAGAAGCACCCAAGCGAATAATCCTGGGGAACCCGGTGCGGTAATTCTGCACGCCGGGATCTGTGAGGGGGCAGTCGGGTAACTGGCTGTCCTACCTCGATCCCCCACGTTCCCCAAGACTACATAATTGTTTATTCGATTAAATTATGGCAGAGTCTATTCCTGATTCCATTAGATTGGATAGCAGCGTAACAGCCGGAGAGATATTATGTTAATAAAGGTTTTGATGACACAAGGCGAAGATGGATATTTTGTGGCTAGTTGTCCATCATTGAAAAGTTGTTGGTCACAGGGAAAAACAAAAACAGAAGCCCTGAAAAACATTCGTGAGGCGATTGAGTTGTTTTTGGAAATAGATCCGATAGAGTTTTCCTCAAGCCAATATCAAGAGATGATCGAATTGACAGTATGAAATTACCACTGTTGTCTGGAAAAGAAGTTTATGCAGCTCTTGAACGGCTTGGATTTACAGAAATTCATCGAAAAGGCAGCCATGTTAAAATGCTCCATTCTGATGGCAGAAAAATTGTATTTCCATATCACACTGAAATCGATCGATTTACGCTGAAAGGAGCATTACGAGATGCTGATATCGATCCCAATGAATTTCTCGAATATTTAGCATAAATTATCAATTGATTAAAATAATTAGGTAGCCAAATCACCAGCGCCCCCCATCACTGATTAAGTTTACCAGGTTGCCAACGGAACAGTCAGAGGAAACAGGGGCAAGGTGACAAGTGACGTGAACAGCCGTCCGCAACCCGTTACCAGTAACCCGTTTGATATCCCCATGTCCATAAAAGAAATTTTCAGCCGGTTTGTTATACGCCGGCATCGTAACCCCGATTGTGGTCCGGCCAAACAGAAAAACACTGCTGATACACCAGTTTCATTATCCGTCAATGATTTTTTACCGGCATGTGATGTCCGGACCGATATCGTTATCTGTGTTCATGATGCCCTGGATGATCTCAAACGCTGCCTGGATTCTGTAATTCGAAATACTCCCGAATCCTGCAAACTGATTCTGGTCAATGACGGCTCGGAACCGGAAACGACCCGTTTTTTGAAACAGTTTACAGAAATGGATTCAACCCGGTGTATTCTGTTGAGCAACAAAACGGCCCGGGGATATACAAAGGCGGCCAATCAGGGCCTGATGGCATCATCTGCCGAAAAGGTCATACTGCTGAACAGCGATACGATTGTCACCCCTCAATGGGTCGAACGAATGACAGAATGCAACGCGAGCAGCCCCGCAATTGGCATCGTGGGGCCACTTTCCAATGCCGCCAGTTGGCAATCGGTTCCAAAACGGTTCGATCCGGCCGGCGACTGGGCAGTCAATACGCTTCCGGACGGATATCCGCTTGATAAAATGTCTGAATTGATTTATCAGGTATCATCGAAACGGTTTCCGCGTGTCGCCTTTGTCAACGGATTCTGTTTTCTTGTCACTCGCAATCTGATCCAGTCGATTGGATTGCTGGATGAGCAGGCATTTCCGGACGGGTATGGGGAAGAAAATGATTACTGCCTGCGGGCAGCAAAAGCCGGATTTGAATTGGCTATCGCGGATCATGTGTATGTGTATCATGCCAAATCCAGAAGCTATTCCCATGAACGCCGACTGAAACTCGCCCGTCAGGGATCAAAAGCACTGGCAAAAAAACATGGCGCCCGGATCATCCGGAAGGGAATAGACGGCCTGAAAAAACACCCGGATCTGGCGGAGCTCAGACAAAAAATCCGCAATCATCTGAATGAGGTCATGGCCGGGAAATGATATTTTCACCATAATCAATCAGGATTGACAATGAACCAATTACAACATACCGCACTGGTCGTTATCGGGATGCATCGCAGCGGCACATCGATGTTGGCTGGATGCCTGCATCGGCTGGGAGTCAATCTGGGGACCAGTATGATGGCCCCCAACCCGTCCAATGAGTTAGGATATTTTGAAAATCGGGATATTGTCCTGATTCATGACATTCTGCTGCGCGATCTGGGTTGCAGGTGGGATGTGCTGGGCAATCTGCCGGATGACTGGCTGGAGAGCGAAGCCGCTGACCAGGCGGAAAAAAAGCTGATCACGCTCATCGAGAGGGAATTTTCGGTTGACCGCCTGTGGGCAGTCAAGGATCCCAGAATATGCCGGCTGATGCCGTTATGGACCCGGTTATTGAAACGCATGGATGTTCAGCCGATTTTTACCATCATGGTTCGGCATCCATTTGAAGTGGCAAAATCTTTGGAAAAACGGGATCAGTTTGATCTGATGAAAGGACACCTGTTGTGGATGGTGCATTATCGGGATGCGCTGAACCGGTGTCTGGAATATCCCCATGTCATGATTACTTACGATCAGTTGCTGGCCGATCCGTTTTCCACGCTCAACCGAATCAGCCGGGTACTGAATTTCAGTTATCCCCAGGATATCGACCAATACTATTCGTCAATTATCAATTTTATCCGGCCGGAATTAAAACATCACGAGATCAGTCATGATTCCGGGACAGGCCCCGGCGGCATATTTGTTCAATACGACTGGATATATCAGCAGTTTCGGTTGGCGCTGACGCAGGCGATCGACTTTCATCCACTGGATGAATCCGATTCCGATCCCGTATCAAAATCCAGAAAAATGGCCAGTGATTCCCAATTGTCGGTTTTTCCGCTGGTCACATCCATCAGAACACCGTCCGGATTCAAATTTGAACAAAATCACGCCACAGCCATGTTCAACAATCTTCTGACGATTATCGGTCGTTATGAACGGGCCGATATCAGCCATTCCATCAAGCGTGAGCGTGCCCTGTTAAGTAATATCCGATATGGCGAAGAACTGTTTGTGCAGGCTTTCTTTCCGACACCATCAGAAGGGAAAACACCCTATTCCGAAGAAAAATCGCAAAAAATACTGATAGCGCCAAACGAATGGGAAAAAATATCCATATCGATCCGTCAGCCGGAAATACTGCGAACCGGACGTCTGCGATTTGATCCACTTAATACCCGGGGGATCGTATTTATTTCTGCCATAAAACTGCTGAATGGGATTACCGGTCAGATTGTCTGGTCAGCGGAAACTTCAGACGCTTTTAATACGTGTTCTGTCAAAGAGGATGCCTTTGTCCTTTCCACTGACAAGAATCTGGAGCTGGTTTGCACCGGCTCCGACCCGCAATTGCTTTTACCCAAACTTCCTGATTTGCCGGATATTCCCCTGACGCTGGAAATCTGGATGAAAGCCACTCGCAGCATGATTGCATTACAGGATGCATGGTCAAAAACTACTCTTTCTGATGCGGGTAAAACCAGTGAGATATCCGGACTGAAAATCAATATATCGCAATATCAGAAAAAGGAGACCACTCTTCAGAATGAACTGAAGGCGCTGTCAGAGGAAAAGCAGAAGCAGACAGCGGAGTTGAACGCCAAGGCATCTGAACTTCAAAAACAGTTGGAAAGCCTGAAACAGGAAAAAGAAAGTCAGAGCGCGGAAGCAAAGACCCGTGAAGCCGGTCTTCAGACCCAGTTGAAGGCGCTGTCAGAGGAAAAGCAGAAGCAGACAGCGGACTTGAACGCCAAGGCATCTGAACTTCAGAAGCAGTTGGAAAGCCTGAAACAGGAAAAAGAAAGTCAGAGCGCGGAAGCAAAGACCCGTGAAGCCGGTCTTCAGACCCAGTTGAAGGCGCTGTCAGAGGAAAAGCAAAAGCAGACAGCGGACTTGAACGCCGAGGCATCTGAACTTCAGAAGCAGTTGGAAAGCCTGAAACAGGAAAAAGAAAGTCAGAGCGCGGAAGCAAAGACCCGTGAAGCCGGTCTTCAGACCCAGTTGAAGGCGCTGTCAGAAGAAAAGCAGAAGCAGACAGCGGAGTTGAATGCCAAGGCATCTGAACTTCAGAAGCAGTTGGAAAGCCTGAAACAGGAAAAAGAAAGTCAGAGCGCGGAAGCAAAGACCCGTGAAGCCGGTCTTCAGACCCGGTTGAAAGCGCTGTCAGAGGAAAAAGAGAAGCAGACATCAGAATTGAATGCGAAGGCAGCAGCACTTCAGAAGCTGTTGGAGGCACTGCAACAGGAAAAAGAAAGTCAGAGCGCGGAAGCAAAGATTCTGGAAGCCAGTCTTCAGAATGAACTGAAGGCGCTGTCAGAGGAAAAGCAGAAGCAGACAGCGGAGTTGAATGCCAAGGCATCTGAACTTCAGAAGCAGTTGGAAAGCCTGAAACAGGAAAAAGAAAGTCAGAGCGCAGAAGCCAAGACCCGTGAAGCCGGTCTACAGACGCAGTTGAAGGCGCTGAAAGAGGAAAAAGAGAAGCAGACAGCGGAATTGAACGCCAAGGCAGCAGACTTTCAGAAGCTGTTGGAGACCCTGCAACAGGAAAAAGAAAGTCAAATCGCGGAAGCCAAGACCCGTGAGGCCGGTCTTCAGACCCGGTTGAAAGCGCTGTCAGAGGAAAAAGAGAAGCAGACATCAGA
>JBFXFK010000001.1:49979-87400 GCA_050179135.1 Desulfatirhabdiaceae bacterium
TTCAGAAGCTGTTGGAGACCCTGCAACAGGAAAAAGAAAGTCAAATCGCGGAAGCCAAGACCCGTGAGGCCGGTCTTCAGACCCGGTTGAAAGCGCTGTCAGAGGAAAAAGAGAAGCAGACATCAGAGTTGAATGCGAAGGCAGCAGCACTTCAGAAGCTGTTGGAGGCACTGCAACAGGAAAAAGAAAGTCAGAGCGCGGAAGCAAAGATTCTGGAAGCCAGTCTTCAGAATGAACTGAAGGCGCTGTCAGAGGAAAAGCAGAAGCAGACAGCGGACTTGAACGCGAAGGCAGCAGCGTTACAAAAGCAGTTGGAAAGCCTGAAACAGGAAAAAGAGCGACTGGAGGCAGAAGCAAAGACAAAAGAGATCAGCCTTCAGAATCAGTTGGAAAATATTCTGTCGGATAACAAAACCAAAGATAGCCGGATTACAGGCCTGGAAAGCAAGCTGAATTTTCAGGAAGAATTGACCCGGCAATACTATACCGAACTTAGAAATTCTGAACAGGAAAAAATACAAAAAGAAAATGAAAATGAAAAACAGTTAGCAGAATTGAATGGGAAGACTGCGAGCCTACAAAAGCAGGTAGAAACCCTGCAACAGGAAAAAGAACGGAAGAGTGCGGAAGCATGGACAAAGGAAGTATGTTTTCAGAACCAATTGAAGGCGTTGCTTGATGAGAAAAACAAACTGATAGACGAGTTTAGTGGCAAAACTGCGAGCCTACAAAAGCAGGTAGAAACCCTGCAACAGGAAAAAAAGGGTCTATGTGAGGAGTCGAAAACCAGAGAGGCAGAATTTCAGAGCCAGTTGAAGGCGTTGCTTGATGAGAAAAACAAACTGATAGACGAGTTTAGTGGCAAAACTGCGAGCCTACAAAAGCAGGTAGAAACCCTGCAACAGGAAAAAAAGGGTCTATGTGAGGAGTCGAAAACCAGAGAGGCAGAATTTCAGAGCCAGTTGAAGACGTTGCTTGATGAGAAAAACAATCTCATTATAGACAGCGATAAAAAAATTCTGTCAATTGAAGATAAACTGAAGTCTCAAGAAGAATTAACCCAAAAGTACTATATAGAACTTAAAAATTCTGAAAAGCTGAATTTGCAACAGAAAATGGATTCTCTGCGCCAGAAGGGTGAGTTGGAAAAACAAATTGCGGACCTAAATAATAATCTGGTAACTCTTCGCAGCCAACAGGAAAAAATTGAACAGAGCAGGCGACAAAAACATAAACAACAAATTTATCGCTATCAAACCTGGATTGGGCAGATTGAAAATGATTATATGGCTATACGGGATTCCGCGCGCTGGAAAGCCGGAAATTTTGTTGTCCGGTTTTTGGAGATACTGATCTTTCGAAAAAAACAGGCCCTGGTTACCGATCATCTGGATCAGTTGTTTCAGGAATACCAAACCGGACAGAATTCCAACCCGGAAAGCACGATGCGGAAACTGGCCAATGACATGACGGATATGTTCAATTCCAGGCGGTGGAAATTCGGTCATTTTATCATCTCTATTGTTGATAAAATGCTATTCAGGGGAAAATCGAATCAGGCTGCCGATAATGTTAAAAACATTATTCATGAATATCGACAAATTACAGGTGATTATTTTCCGTGAAAATGGCTGTTCAGGGGGCAGAGGGGCAGAGTTTAATCGGTTTTTTTTGCGTTATGTCAAAATTTCATTTTGGCACTCCAGTGGGCCAAATTGGAACCAATGCCTCTATTTTCATTCCTGGGGGTGAACCACTCAAAATGATTCATGATCGTTTACCGTGAAAATACATCGTCAGTCGTGGCCGGCGTAGGGCGGCATTTTACATGCCGCCGTTATAATTGAATGATAACCATATTGATGGCAGGGTATAAAACCCTGCCTTACGCCGGTTATCAATGTTCATTCATGGGGGCGAGCAAATCCTCGATCATGAGCATTTACCGTAAAAATGCACCTCATTCGTCATTCCTGCGAACGCAGGAACGAAGTGAAGCGATAGCGTTATCCAGAATACGTAATAAAATATAGTATATTGAAATTATTGATAAATAGTGATTTATATTCTTGACACGCAAAAGTGATATCCGTATAAGACTGGTGGAAATAAATAAATTCACATAAAAGCAAGCTCCTTGAACATGATTTCTTACAATGACAAACGCTGTTGATATCATCATACCGTTTCATAATGGACTCAACACGGTTATCGATTGCCTGGATGCGATTATCCGTTTCACCCGTACCGGCAGTTATAGGCTTTTGCTGATCGATGACAACAGTGACCGGCATACGCATGATTATATCCAAAAATGGGCTGATGATACCCATCAGGCATCTGTTTTCACCAATGCCAGGCATCTGGGATATCTGAAGTCCGCCAATTCGGGAATTGGTCAGGGAACCGCGCCCTTTATTGTGCTGATGCAAAGCGATGTGGTGGTGACACAGGGATGGCTGGACAGGATGGTGGCCTGCGCAGAAACAGATAATGATATCGCACTGGTCATGCCGCTTGTCAGTGCCGATCCCCGGAATGGTTTGCCACTGCCACCGGGTGTCAGTTTTGTTTTCATGGATGAATATGTGCAAACCCGGTTTTGTGGCAGAACTGTGGATACCGTGCCTCAAAAAGCCGGATGCATGCTGATCCGACGCAGCGTTGTGGAAAAAACCGGCCTGTTTGACAATATCTATGACCAGAAAACGTTTGGTCAATCCGATCTGGGCATGCGGTTGATAACCGGTGGATTTCGGACAGTTTTGACCTGTGATACCTATGTGTATCAAAAAGGCCGAATTCAGACTCCAGATCAGACCCCCAATTACGGCAGGGATCAGGCCATTTTCCATTCCCGATGGGGTGCCACATTTCATCGGAAGTATAAACAATTTCTCAAAACGGATCCGTTGAAGCCCATTCGGGATGGACTGGGCTGTCAAACCCGCTGGGACCTCATGCCGGTCATCTGGCAAACCGGCAGGTCCATGCTGACACATGTCAGGGAAAAGAAGTGGCTGGATGCGGCTTACCAGGGCTTTTGGGGCGCAATGAAGCTGGCCTCTGCAAAAAGGCGATTGCCGCCCCCTGTTTTTGAACCGCTTACAGGCAAACGCAGGTGTTTACGCGTAACCTATATTCTGCATAACCTGGTGGTGGCTGGCGGTGTTCTGTCTGTGATTCAGATTGTCAACGAATTGATTCTGCTGGGCATCGATGCGAAAATTGTCGCCCTTTTTCAGGACCCGGCTGTTGTGGACTGGGCCCGGCTGTATAACGAACCCATTGTGTTTAAAAACCCTCAGGAACTTCTGGACCGTTTTCCGTTGACCGATATTGTGGTCGCCACCCTTTGGACCACGGCATCTCTGGCGGATCAATTGGTCAGGCAGGGTAAGGCCGCCCAGTCGGCATACTTTCTTCAGGATTATGAGCCGTGGTTTTTTCCGGAATCCGATCGGGTATCCAGACGCAGGGTTCAGCAGACCTATGCCAGGATTTCCCACCGTATTGTCAAATCCCGCTGGCTGGCCGGCATGCTGGCCAAAGAAGGCTACCATACCCATCAAATCAGACTGGGTTTGAATCTGGGTGTTTTCTATCCCCGAAATGTTGACAGAAACCACCATCCGGTTGTGCTGGCCATGGCGCGGCCCAAAACGCCCCGCCGGGGATTTGCCCCGACGATCGCGGCATTGGCAAACGTCAAACATCAGATGCCGGATGTCGAGATCGTTCTTTTTGGCGACCGGTTTCTGAAACGGATGGCCATACCGTTTGAATTTCGCGACGAAGGGGTTGTCACCAGCCAGGACCGGATGGCGGAACTGTATTCAGAAGCCACTGTTTTTCTGGATGGATCGGATTTTCAGGGATTTGGCAGATGCGGGCTGGAGGCCATGGCCTGTGGTGCGGCATGTGTGTTGACCGGTGCGGGTGGGGTGACCGAATATGCGGTACACGATCACAATTCGCTGATTGTGCCACCCAAACGTCCGGATTTGTTTTCAGAAGCCATTTTGACGCTGTTGAAAGACAAACCGCTACGTAACCGTTTGATAGATGAGGGCCTGCAGACAGCCGGAAATTTTTGTCACAAGCGGGAAGCCCGGGAGACATATGAATTTTTTAGGCGCCTCCATGAATGAAAATTAACAGCGAACCGCAGAATCGTGTGATCTGTCTGACCTCCTGGAGTGTCAAAATGAAATTTTGACATATAGACCTTCAGAAAAATAATTTCGCTGCGTTATCGGTCGGGGATGGCCGAAAAAGGCCTATCCCCTCCCTGCTGCCTTGCGAAATGAATTTTCTGAAGGTCTATAGCGGGCAGGTCAGGGTGCCGTGGCTGTTTGCAGCTCCCTGACTTCCGGCTTATGGGCAACTCCGCTGTCAGGTAGGCCAAACTACCGGCCAACCAACCTGACCTACCGGCTTTTCAGTGTAAACCATCAAAATATCAATGATAAAAGCATGTTGTGTCTAATTGTCTCTGTAACGGACTTGGCGGAGCTATAGACTTTCAGAAAAATAATTTCGCTGCGTTATCGGTCGGGGATGGCCGAGAAAAGGCCTATCCCCTCCCTGCTGCCTTGCGAAATTAATTTTCTGAAAGTCTATATGTGTAACCATGTATTCCAATCCTCTGACGACTGACCAGGACCGAAAAATCACCCTGGGAAACGTGTATATTTTAACGTACGTTATTTCCCGTCCCCCATTTCTCACAGGACGGAGGGAATAGAGATGAACGAAAAAGATATATTGGACATCTTGCAGAAGGAAAAACGATACCTTCAGGAAAATTTTGGACTGTTGTCGATCGGACTGTTTGGATCCTATTCCAAAGGCAATCAGGGACCGGAAAGTGATATCGACCTGCTTGTAGAATTATCTGAACCTCGTTTTGATTACCTTGCAGGGATACAGATATACCTTGAAGACAGAATCGGAAAGCCTGTCGAGGTTATACGAAAGAGAAAAGATATCAGTCATAAATTTTTAAGCCGGATTGAAAAGAGCATTCATTATGTCTGAAGACGAAATATCGGACAACCTGGGTCTGATGATGGAATCCATAATCCTGGTTCAGCAACGATTTTCAAAAATTCTGGAAGCCGCCGATTTTGCGGCCTCAACGGAAGGTGTTATCCTGCTTGACGCAATTTCTATGAGACTGCAAGTCATTGGTGAGTTGGTCAAAAAAATTCAAAAGGTTGACCCTCTTTATTTGTCGGGCTATACGGAAATCGATTGGAAAAAAATAGCTAAATTCCGTGATCTTGTTTCTCATCACTACGAACATGTTGATAGTGAAATCGTTTATGATATCTGTAAGATGCATATCCCAAAGCTGAATGAAGTGGTGCAGAAAATGCGCAATTCACTTTAAGTAAGGCAACTCAAAAGAAATAATCTACCCTGATTCATAAACATAAAACATATTCACATGGATATTGGATGTAAGCTCCAAGATGGTCATGGCCAATCCCGAACATGCCAATCCGCTGAAAAGTATGACGGCTGTTCAGCCGGATTGCTGGATGCAGCCCCTTCAGCCTTCAGTCTTCAGTCTTCAGCCTTCAGCCTTCAGCCTTAAATATGGACCTGCCAATGGTATGTGCAGTCGTTTTAAACTGGAACAGACCAGAAGATACTCTGACGTGCTTGCAGTCCCTTCTGGATTTGAAGGATGACCGGCTGGCGACGATTGTGGTATGTGACAACGGATCATCAGACGACTCGGTTCAACAAATCATGGCTTGGGCCAAATGTGCGTTTGGTTCGCGCCATATTGCCCAAACAACCTTATTCGATGTGGATTCGATTCGGCCGACGCGCGACCTTCGGTTGGTGCTGATTGAAAATCAAAAAAATCTTGGGTTTGCTGCGGGCTGTAATTCAGGCATCCGGTTTGCTTTGAACCGGAAATGCCATTTTGTCTGGCTGTTGAATAACGACACCCAACTTCATGCGGATGCGCTGTCATCGCTTCTGGTGTGTGCGGAGAAACAGACCGATGTCGGCATTTGGGGCAGCACCATTGTTGACTATCATCAGAGAAATCGGGTACAGTGCGCAGGCGGTTGTCACTACTGGCCGCTGACCACCGTTTTTAAATATGCCGATTGTGGCCGATCTCTTGACGATGTCTTTGACAATCCGCCTGTGAAGAATTTGACGTATATATATGGTGCATCCATGTTTATCCGGTCCGGTGTGTTTGATTGTATCGGTTTGTTGAATGAGGCATATTTCCTGTTTTATGAAGAAATTGATTTTTGTCTCCGATCGAAATCCGCCGGTTATCCTGTAAAATGTTGCCCGGACAGCATCGTGTATCATCAACAGTCCAAAAGCTTTGAAAATTTCGGACAATCGCGGCATCGCACCCGGGTTGCGAATTATCATGAAAACCTCAGCACCCTGATATTTACGGCACGGTTTTATCCGCAGATGTTTCTGGCGGCATGTCTGATTCGTTTTTTTGGCAAAGTGTTTACAATTGTTTTACGAAGGGACTGGCATCTGATTCAACCGCTTATTTGTGCGTATATGGATTTTTTCAAAGGGTTGTTTAGCGGCCGCTTCACCTTTGGAAAAATATAAAATAAACGATCATGATCAATGGCCTGATCACCCCCGGGAATGAAAATAAACAGCGAACAGCAGAATATCGAACAAGGAACCGCAGAAGGATGAATCCGGCATCCAGCGGTCCGGCCACGCAGCGGGTAGGTCAGGGTGCCGCGGCTTTTTGCGGCTCACTGACACCACGCAGACTGCCAATCGCAAGGCCGCAATGTCAGGTAGGCCAAACTACCGGCCAACCTGACCTACCGGCTGAATAAAACGCCCTGATTTTTAAAATGGAAATGACCCTTCACTATATTCACCTGATTCTATACAAAGCCTGGGCAGACCTGCGATCCGAAGCCCGGAGATACTACATCAGTTATCTGTGGTGGGTGATTGAGCCCGTGCTGGAAATGATGGTGTATTATGTGGTTTTTGGCGTGCTGCTCAGCAGAAGTACTCCCCATTTCATCCCTTTTTTGTTGATCGGTCTGACCAGTTGGAAATGGTTTACCACAACTGTCCGCCATGAAGGCAATTCCATATTGAACAGCCGCAGTCTGATTCAACAGGTCAACCTTCCCAAGGCGGTTTTCCCATTGACCGTTGTCTGTACCGATACATTCAAATTTCTGATCGTGTTTCTGATTGTACTGGTATTTCTGTGGATATCCCATTTTCCGGTCAGTGCCGCCTACTTCACGCTTCCGCTGCTGCTGATCACACAACTGGCCCTGATCATTGCACTGGGATTTTTTTTTGCGGCCATCATCCCCTTTGTTCCGGATATGGATATTCTGGTGGAAAACACCCTGCGCTTTGTGTTTTTTCTTTCCGGTGTGTTTTTCGATCCCCGAACCCTGTCACCAGAGAAACAGTTCTGGTTTTTTCTGAATCCCATGGCCTTTCTCATCGATGGATACCGCAGCATTCTGATGGATGGCCGTTTCCACGACTACCAGCGCCTGTTGATCATTCTGGCGGCCTCCCTTGCCGGAATCCTGATTGCCAACCGCATCATCCGACACTTTGACAAAATTTATCCCCGTGTGGTGGCGCAATGACCGATGCCCAGCCCGTACTGGAATTGAACCACGTGGCCTTTCATTTCATCAAACGCAAGGGCTATTTTTCCAAGCAGAAATACTGGGCCATCACCGATGTCAGTTTTGTGCTGAACAAAGGGGAGTGTCTGGGGATTATCGGGCGAAACGGGGCCGGAAAAACCACGCTGCTTCAACTGCTTTCAGGTATTATTCGACCGGATAAAGGTGACTTTGTCAACCATGGCTATACAACCACATTGCTGTCACTTCAGGCCGGATTCATTCCGTATCTGACCGGCCGGGAAAATACCATGTTAAACGGGTTGTATCTGGGCATTCGTAAATCCGTCATCAAAAATAAACTGGATGAAATTCTGGAATTCTCGGAGCTGGGGGATTTTTTCGATCAGCCCATCAGCTCGTATTCTTCCGGAATGCGGGCCCGCCTGGGGTTTTCCATTGCGTTTCAACTGGATCCGGATGTTCTGCTCATCGATGAGGTGCTGGGGGTGGGAGACGAATCTTTCAGAGCAAAATCAACACATAAAATGAAGGAAAAAATTTTGTCCAACCAAACCGTTGTCATTGTATCCCATAGTCAATCGACGCTGCGTGAACTGTGCAATCGGGTGGTCTGGATAGAAAACGGCATGACCCGGGCAGAAGGCGATACCGCATCCGTGCTGACGGCATACAGTTCTTTTCTGACAGAGAATCAGGGAATCCAACCCAAATGAATACCAAAACCGGTGTTTCCATCATTGTTCCAACGCACAATTCAGCCCCTTTGCTGGATCGGCTGCTGTCAACATTCCTGAAAACCAACACCTGTCAACCCGTTGAAATACTGGTTATTGACAATGCTTCCACCGACCATACAGAAACCGTTATCGATCAATATGCCACACAGGTTTTCATTCGGCTCATTCAAAGCAATGACGCGTATCCGGTCTCCAGAATCTTCGACCATGCAATCCCAAAAGCGGGCTATGCCAATCTGCTTTTTCTAAGCACGGGAATTGTATATCATTTTGATTTGGTATCCGATTCGATCATAAAGCTGCACGACAACGGGTTTGGCGCCATCGGTATCCCTGCAGGCCATATGCCCAATGGCGATGCCGCTGACATTGCTGCCGCCTTTCTGTTATGCCGTAAAGCCGATTACAATACGGATACGGGTTTTCGTATCGATGGCGTCAAGAATACAACGGATGATTGCTGGCAATTCGAGATTCAATTGGGAAAAAAGCCCTGTTGGATCGATAACATGGCGCTGCAACCTGAAGAAGGTCCATTTCTGACCAAAACGCATATCCATGTCAGACAGAACCTCCCGGCCAACAGCCCCATAACGCAGATTGGTGACATTTCCCGGAACAAACCACTTGTACAGACAGATTCGGATTTCGCCACCGATACAGACATTGTCATCTGTGTGCACAATGCGCAGCATGACCTTGCGTTATGTCTGGATTCGGTGGTCAGAAACACCTCAAAACCCTATCGCATGATTCTGGTGAATGACGGATCCGATGAGAACACCACAGAATATCTGCGCCGCTTTGTGCATCAAAATCCACAGAGTGTGTTGCTGGAAAACCAGATTGCCCGGGGATATACCCGGGCGGCCAATCAGGGCCTGAAAACGTCCACTGCCGGGCATGTGGTGCTGTTGAACAGTGATACCATTGTTCCCCGGATGTGGTTGGAGGCCCTGACAGAATGCGCCCGATCCGATGCCGCAATCGGTATCGTCGGGCCCCTGTCCAATGCCGCCAGTTGGCAATCCGTTCCGGTCCGTTTTGGCGCCGGCGGTGACTGGGCCGTCAATGAACTGCCCGATGGATACAGCGTGGATGACATGGCTGAACTGGTATATCAGGTGTCTTCCAAACGGTTTCCCCGGGTCGCATTTGTCAATGGATTCTGCTTTTTGATAAAACGATCCCTGATCGATGCCATCGGACTGCTTGACGAAGACGCATTTCCGGCCGGGTATGGCGAGGAAAACGATTACTGCCTGCGGGCTGAAAAAGCCGGATTTTCCCTTGCCATTGCGGATCACTGCTATGTGTATCATGCCAAATCAAAAAGTTATTCCCATGTCCGCCGAATCAAGTTATCCCGCAAAGGGGCAAAGGCTCTGGAGAAAAAACACGGGAGCAAAATGATCACCCGGGGGACCCAAGCCCTGAAAAATCAGGCGGATCTGGCCGCGCTGCGACAAAGAATTCAGGATTACCTGAAAGGAAGCCAAATTGTCACGGCCCAGACAAAACCCCTTGTGATTCGTTTTGTTCTGCCTGCAAGCGGCATCGGGGGCGGGATTCTGTCCGTGGTTCAGGAGGCGTGTGGCATGTCCCGGCTGGGTCATGATGTGAGCATTCTGACATCCGCACGATATGCGGAGAATTATGCCCGGTTTTTTCCGGACCTGGTTCCGGAAACCACCATTTTCACATTTTATGAAAATGACCCGGATTTTTGGGCCAAAGCGGCCCGGGCAGATGTGCTGATTGCCACCACATGGGATTCGCCCCGTCTGATCGAACCGGTGATCAAAGAGCATCCCCAAATTTTGCCCGCTTATTATGTCCAGGATTATGAACCCTGGTTCTTCCCCAAAAATCCCGATAAACAACAGATTGCATCGGCATCCTACACCCTTATTCCAGACATGCTGCTTATGGCCAAAACCGGGTGGATGTGTCAGACCGTTCACCGGCTGCAAGGGGTTCCTGTCGAAAAAGTCGCCCCTGGTCTTGATAAAACCGTGTTTTACCCGCCGGCAGACCATGAAGCCCAGCAGAAAAAACCAATTGGCATTGTAGCCATGATTCGGCCAAAATCGCCGCGACGGGGTGCGGCGCGAACAATGCGGGTGCTGAAAAAAATACAAAACCGTTTTGATTCCGTGGTTACCATTCATTTGTTTGGCTGCACAGATGAAGAAATTTTACCTCTGGAACACGGTTTTTCATATCAGAATCATGGCGTTCTGAAAAGAGAGGATGTTGCAACGCTGTACCGGAAGTCCGCCCTTTTTGTGGATTTTTCAGATTATCAGGCATTTGGCCGCACCGGTCTGGAGGCCATGGCGTGCGGGTGTGTACCGATTCTGCCATCGGAAGGGGGTGTCCTGGAATATGCCCAACATCAGAAAAATGCCCTGATAGTGGATACCCGTAATGAAGAGGAACTCATCGAAGGACTGGCTTCCCTGGTGGTATCTGACAGCCTTCGTCAAGATATGCGAAAAGCAGCCCTGACGAAGTCAGTGCAATTTAACGTCGAACGTGCCGTTCTTTCAGAACTGGGCATTATTCGTCAAGCACTGCAAAAACACTTGAATCGGTCCTGCAAATTCACAGAAATAAGAAGCGATCGCTGTGGTAATCCAGAGAAGCTTAAAATCGCGCTGCTGCTGGCCCTGCGGGCTGATGGTAATCCCTGTGGGTCCAGTCACATCCGTTTGATCAACCCCCTGTCCCATCCCTCAGTCGCGGATCGGGTGATGGTTCAGATGGTCACCGCGGTAAACCTGTTTGATTTACATCCCGATATTCTAGTGATACAGCGAGCAGCCGTACCGTCTCCAAATACCGCCCAGTTGATCATTTCCCACTGCCGGGCCGAATCCATTCGGCTGGTTCTGGAAATTGACGATGATCTACTCAATCTTCATCAAAAGACCGGGAATGATGTGAGATATGCTGGTAAAAATATTGAAGCTCTAAAAATGATCGCCAAGAGTGCGGATACAGTCGTGGTGTCCTCTCCGCCACTGGCGGATGCCATGCGGGTGTTAAATCCGCATGTAACATGTGTTCCCAATGTGCATGATGAGCGCATTTGGCTGGAAAAAGGCAATGAAGGATTCATCAGGCCTCAAAAAATGCCGGACAAATGGATCAAAATTTTGTATATGGGTACCAAAACCCATGAAAATGACCTGAATCTGATCAAATCTGCTTACACGAAAATACGGCATGAATATGGAAAAAGGGTCGAGCTGGAAATCGTGGGAGGCATACCCGATGATGTCACCGGTTTTGCGCCGCAGCTCAAACCCAAATGCATTGGGGCGAACTCGGATGCTTATTGTGATTTTGTTCACTGGTTCCGCCAAACCAACCACTGGGATTTTGGCGTTATTCCACTGGAGCTAACGCCCTTTAACCGGAAGAAAAGCTATATCAAGATCCTGGATTATGCAGCCCTTGGTGTGCCGGTAATCTGCTCGGACATCGAGCCGTACCGTGAAATTGTGCGGGATGGTGAAAATGGTCTTCTCGTACAAAATGATACCCTGTCTTGGTATAACGCCATGAAAAAACTGATCGACAATCCGGAACTGAGGGATCGTCTGGCAGAAAATGCCTTTCGAGACCTGACTGAAAAACATTTGTTGCTGCATCGGGCAGAGGATTTTTTACAGGCAATTTCCGGAGACCGGTTGAATGGCAAAAGAGCATCAATAGTCAACAATCAGGCTAATGGAAATATTTAATTCGATAATCAATCATTTTTCGTGTGTTTCGCGTATTTCGTGGTTTGAAATAATTTGACAATAAACGCTCATGTATCCTTCCGGGAGTTTCACCCCCAGGAATGAAAATGGAAGGCCCATAGTAGCCCGGGTTTTCCTACCCGGGAATCGGAATTTACCGCTTTATTCCCGGGTAAGGCAGTTCTTCAAGGCGATAGCCGCAAACCCGTGCTACGATGTCTGAAGATCATGTTTCGCGTGTTTTGTGGTTAAAATGGTTTTTCACGATAAATTGGAGTTTTAATTATTTCTATTAACCTTAAGTGGAGATTTTTGGGGAAGAAAATATGACGTCATCATCGATTCGGTGCAAAACAATAGAGCAATATGTTAATGTTCAAAAAGCGCATATTTTGGAAATTGGTGCACTTGACTGCCCCACCTACAGCAAAAGTGATGGCTATGTCAAATACCTGGATTATGCCTCCAAACTGATCATGGCGAAAAAAGCAGATGGCAATTCCCGTTATCAAATTGATAAAATCGTCGATGTCGATTATGTGTGCGCTACACTTGAATATTCCAAATTCATTCAGGAAAAATTTGATTTGATTATAGCCAATCATGTCATTGAGCACATACCGGATACCATTCGCTGGTTAAATGAAATTCATCATGTTTTAGTGCCTGGCGGTAAACTGTTCCTTTCAGTACCAGATAAACGGTACACATTTGATATCGTCAGAAGAAATACAACTTTTGTTGATATGTTAAGAAACTATAACAATTCAGTCAAAAAGCCGGATTTTTATCATATCCTTGAGCATTTTTATTATCATAAGTCTGTCACGGCTCAAGATGTCTGGAACAATAAACATCTCGATAAAGTAAAACAATATCGGTTCGACCCTGAAACAGCGGTCGCTGTCGCAGAAAAGCACGCCAAGGATGATTATGCAGACGTGCACTGCCATGTATTTACAAGCGATTCGTTCAAGGAACTCATGGATATTCTGATTCGGCTCAAACGAATAGATTTTCAAGTGATTGAAATCACTGAACCCGAAAAAATGCAAAATGAATTTTATGTTGTGATGGCCAGATCATAATGGTTGGCTTCAACCGTCACGGACTGCTTGAAGCCCGAAACCGCTGTTTCTGGCTAACAGCGAAATTGTTCCGGCGGGCTGACATCGCTGACTGGACATTTCTTGGTCTGTTCGGCGTAATCATTGGATGGAGTGTTTTGTCGGTTTTTACGACTGATCTGATCGGCGTGAGCATAGAACGAAACCATACAACTTCCGGTGAACTGGTAAAGGGTGTGATCCTCCGGCAGATGGTGCCCGTTCAATTGATCCATAAAGCAGAGAGTGTCTGCTATGAGGTGCAGTTTGCAACCTATCATCGAATCAACAATTCCCAATTGAAGGTTACCCTGTCTCAGAAAGACTATCATCAATCCGTTGTGCTGAATACAGCTTTTTTGCAGGACAACCGTTCCCATCCGTTCTGCTTTTCTGCAGATGGCTTGAACTCGGGAGAGGCTGTTCTGGAAATTTATGGCATAAATGGTGTTCCGGGTAAATCGGCTGCCGTATGGATGACTTCGGATATGCCGAATGGCAGTGCACTGAAGAATGGCCGGATAATGGAAAAAGGACTGGTGTTCCGGGCATATGTCAGAAATCACATTTATCACATATCCGTTTATCTACTAATACTTATCGTAGTGTCTGTGATATCCGCTGCAATAATTTTCATCAAAAATGCCGTTTTCAAGATACCTGAAGGAATTGAATTCATAATATTCCTTTTTTTTGTGTTGTGCGCGTCCTATACGGCTGCCCCAGTTTTTACAGGTATGACTTCCACTTCTCTGTGGAATGATGAATTATACAGCATATTGAAATTCAGCGGCGCGGGACCCGTCAATACACTCACAGATTACCATGTACCCAACAATCATATTTTTTTCAACTTCCTGAATTCATTGATTCCTTTTTCTGATCGATACCACCCTTTTTCAGCAAGGCTGCTCTCTTTTATTTCCATGTCCGTATCGGTAATATTGCCGGTTGGATTCATGATCAGAAGAAAAATGTTTTTTGAGGCATGTTTTCTGTTTTTTATACTGATTGCAAACAAATCACTGATAGATTTGTGCCTTCAGGCAAGAGGATATGGCTTTTTGCTGTTAGCGGCTTCTGTCTGCTGCGTGTTGACATGGATGTATCTGGAAACTGTTCGGCCACGGTACGCAGTTGGTATGGCAGTGACCGTATGGTTGGCGACATGGACAGTGCCAACGTTTATTGTTTTTGGCGCACCGCTCTTGATCATTTTATGGATACATACCAGAGAAAATATCTGGTTCTATGCAGGTATGTTATGCGCTATTGCGGTTTTGCTGGTTTATTTCCCGGTTTATCCTGATCTGGTAAACAACCATAAAACCTATGCCGTGCAATGGGGGTCACAGTTTGCGGATTGGAATGCTGTTTCGGAAACAATTGGGACTTATCTGCTACTGGGTTTGAACAATAAAGGAAACTGGTTTTCTTTCGCTTTTGTATTGATATTGGCTGCAATGCTGATCCATCAAAAATTTGTAACACCGCATGAGAGAAGCATATATATAATTGCCATTGCATCAGCTTTATGTTTTTTACTGGCAATGATCATGAAGACACCGCTGCCAAGAACAATGTCCTTTGTTGCATTTCCACTGGGGTTTATTTTCGTTTTAATGCTTGGCAGTTTGTTTTCCCGTTTGACACAAAATTACGGGCGAACGATAATGATTGTTGCATTGGCGATTGGCGTCTTTTTGATAACTGCATTCCAGAATACCGCCAGAAATTTTACGCCGATAGAAGCATGGATGGAGACAGCAGATGCGGTCAACAACCGCTTTCCTGTTAGCACCAGAATATATGCGCCTTTCAGGAATCAGTTTTTGGCGATATTTCTTTCTCCAGAACGACAGTTTTCTGAAAACTTTGATTTAACCCTGTTTACAAAAGGCGAGATGATTGTTGTCGATTCTTCTTTCGTAAAGGAACAGGCTTTTAAAATTGACAGACTGCCCAAAAAATATGCTGTCATTACAATTCCTCAAAGAAGGGGCGGTTCACAACGAATTTATTATTGTAAAGAAAATACAGATACCCCTGGATAAGCAAACAGAATCGTTGAACCGAATTATTTTCATGAAAATATCAATAGTCATACCCTGTTATAATGAAATCAATACAATTGAAAAAATCATTGACAAAGTCTGCACCATAGCATTGCCGCATGATCGCGAAATCATTGTTGTGGATGATTGCTCTACGGATGGCACCAGGAAATTTTTACATTCAATCGATGGCCACAGGGGTATCAAGGCAATTTTCCATGAAATCAACCGGGGTAAAGGATATGCTTTGCGAACCGGATTTGCCTGCTCGACAGGAGATATCCTGATTATCCAGGATGCCGACCTGGAATATGATCCCGATGAATATATGAAGTTGCTCAAACCCATCCTGGATGGAAAAGCCGATGTGGTATATGGCTCCCGATTTGTTGGTGGAGAAGCACACCGGGTACTGTATTTCTGGCACTCCTTGGGAAACAAACTCCTGACAATTCTTTCAAATATGTTCACAAACCTCAATTTGACCGATATGGAAGTATGTTACAAGGTTTTCAAAAAAAGCATTTTGGACAACATTGTGTTATGCGAAGACCGATTTGGGTTTGAACCCGAATTTACCGCAAAAGTGGCTCGACTGG
The DNA here is from genome assembly GCA_050179135.1 of Desulfatirhabdiaceae bacterium. Classification (GTDB taxonomy): domain Bacteria; phylum Desulfobacterota; class Desulfobacteria; order Desulfobacterales; family Desulfatirhabdiaceae; genus UBA4064. Next base: position 65,877 of record JBFXFK010000001.1, read on the forward strand.
GATGCCCGATTTATGAAGTAGGCGTTTCATATTATGGGCGTACATATACCGAGGGAAAGAAAATCAACTGGAAAGACGGGTTGCGGGCGATATATGTTATTTTGAAATACGGGTTTGTTTTCGGGCGAAATGCCCGGTAAAAGACTTTTCGGGGAATGTTTGAATCAAGGTAACTACTCAGGTATTCGGGACTCAGAAGTCGATCGTAGCCCGGGATTGCGGCTACGATGCCTGAAGATCATTTTTCGTGTGTTTCGCGTATTCCGTGGTAAAAAATGCGTTGACAATAAATTGTGGTTTGAATTATTACCATCAGCCTAACCTAAGGTATAGAAATTATTATTCTGAACGCCTATAGATAAGGAATTGTATGGTTTCGCAGTCACAACAAAATTCATCGGCTCCCAACGGGGTATCCATCATCATTCTCACCCGGGATGCCGCTCCCCTGCTGGACCGCCTGCTGACCAGCTTTTTTGATGTGAACACTCACAGGACGGTGGAGCTGATCGTCATCGATCACGGTTCCGGTGATGAAACCGGTCATGTCATTGCCAGGAATGCACACAAAGGCTTCATTCGCCACATCAACCGGTGTCAGAATTTCAGTTTCGCCAATTCCTGCAACCATGGCGCAGCCACTGCCCGTTATCCCTATCTGCTGTTTTTGAACAACGATATCATTTATACGTCGGATGCCCTTCCTTCTGCTCTGTCAAAACTGGAACAGGAATCAACCATTGGCGGGGTGGGAATTCGGCTGGATGATGATCCAGCCAGCCTGCCCAAAGAAACAGTACCGGGTATTCAGCACTTGGGCATTGAATTCAAATGGAATGAAAAACGCGGCTACTTTCAGCCGGAACAGATCCGTCGCCCGGATTCCAAAACCGCCTCCCTCCTGCCATCTTCACTTTTTCCCGCAGTCACCGGTGCATTCCTGTTATGTCGCAAAACCGATTTTCAGGCATTGAAAGGTTTCAGCGAAGACTATGTTTATGGCCTGGAGGATATCGACTTCTGCCTGAGAATGGGCCGGGATTTGAAAAAGACATGCTGGTGTATCCATGACATGAGCCTGCAGCATGTGGAGGGTGCGACGCGGAGACTTGGAGACAAGACGGAACGGGCGGAGCGGATCGAGGCAAATCATCGGATTTTCAAAGAATGGTGGGGGGGATATATCCGGGAACTGCTGGATGGCCGGCCGGCGGGCGATATGGCAGAGCGCTTGCCCGCTGCCAGTCACCCGGCCGTAGTCAGGCAAGAGCGGAATTCTCAGCCAACCCTGCGAATTCTGTTTGTACTGCCCCAGCCCATTGACAGCAATTGCGGGTATCATGTCGAACGCCTCGCAGCCGGCCTTCAGGCCCAGGGCGTTGAATGCATCGCAGCCGTCCCCCAAACCAATCCGTCACCAGTCACCAGTCACCAGTCACCAGTCACCAGTCACCAGTCACCAGTCACCAGTCACCTGTCACTCGTAACCCGTTCCTACACCGAAATCCAGAAAAACGGCATTCCATTTTCCAATGGCCAGGGGCCGGACATCATCCATGCCTGGACACCCAGGGAGGGCGTTCGTCAGTTTGTGGCGTCATTGACTGCCAAAACACCCTGTCCGGTGGTGATTCACCTGGAAGATAACGAGGAATACCTGACAGAAACCGCCGTTGGCCGTCCGTTTTCGGAACTTGCAAAACTTTCAATAAAAGAGCTCGATAAAATCATTCCCCACAACCGGTATCACCCTGTCCATGGCCGCAGATTTTTGGAGCAGGCTCAGGGGCTGACCATGATCATCGACACCCTGGAAAAATTCAACTTTGCTCATGTACCCAGCCTGACCATCCTGCCACCGGTTGACGAACGGTTGTTTTATCCAAGGCCAATTAATCATGGGTTGCGCAACAAACTGGGAATATCCAAAAACCATATCGTTCTGGTTTATTGCGGAAACGTTCATGCCGGCAACCGGGAGGAAGTTCTGACCCTGTATCAGGCGGTAAGGTTATTGAACCAGCAGGGGCATCCCACCACGTTGATTCGAACCGGCATCAATGCCGTACCGTTAACCGATGGCGATGATGCATGGATTAAAAACTTCGAAATCCCCCTGGGCTGGGTCAGTCGGGAAGAATTGCCGGATATCATGGCTGCGGCAGATATATTTGTTCAGCCGGGAATGCCCGGGCCATTTAACGATTACCGCATTCCCTGCAAGCTGCCGGAGTATTTTGCCATGGGCAGACCGGTGGTCCTGCCAAAGACAAATCTGGGGCTCAAACTGCAACATGGGGTGGAAGGTTACGTGATGGACAAGGCGGATGCCGATGCCGTGGCCGGGGTGGTTCGGGAGATATGTGAAAAACAGGATATGGCCAGTACCTTGGCCGTTTCTGCCATGGTATTTTATCGAAGCACACTCTATGTCCGCAATATGTCTTTTTTGCTGGATCATTATGCCTGTGCCAAGTTTGCTTGATATCGCCTTGCAACCCAAAACCCGTAACAGGACGGAACCAAATTTATGATCATCGCTATGATACCCGCCCGCATGGGCAGCCAACGGTTGAAGCAGAAGAACCTCATGCCACTTCAAGGCGTCCCCTTGATTGCGCATGCCATTCGCAAGGCACTGGCCACTGGAGTCTTCGATGAAGTCTGGGTCAATTCCGAAAATTCAAAATTTGGCGAGATCGCCAAGCAGGAAGGCGCTGCCTTTCACCGTCGGCCGGATGTGCTGGCCAGCAATACGGCAACCAGCGAAGATTTCGTGTATGAGTTTTTGACCAGACATCCTTGTGACTATCTGGTCCAAGTGCATAGCATTGCCCCGCTCTTGACTACGGTACAGGTCGTGGATTTCACACGGACTCTGGTTGAGGGGCCGCTGGACGTTCTTCTCAGTGGCGTCAACGAACAGATTGAATGCATGTGCCAGAACGAACCGGTCAATTTCTCTTTCACCACCAAGACCAATTCCCAGGAATTGCCTCCTGTACAACGCATCACCTGGAGCATCACCGGTTGGAAAACCGAAACCTACATGCAGGCGTATGAATCCGGGAAGTGCGCTACCTATGCCGGCCGGGTTGGGTTCTTTCCGATTGATCGCATGGCCGGGCACATCATAAAAACCCAAGAGGATTTTCAGTTGGCCGAACTGTTCATGGCAGCCGGGGATACAAAATGATCCATGACGTATTGGAAAATTGGAGCACCTATTTCGAAAGCCCTGTATGGATCCGGGTCCTTGAATTTATAGCAGGCCTTTCGCCGTTGTCCGAAGAGAACAATAGGATCGAAATTGACGGTGAAAACATGTATGCCGCCATCATGTCGTATCAGACCTGCGATCCTCGGGATTCGATCCTCGAGGCCCACGATGTTTACATCGACATTCAGATGTCCCTGGTCAACGCCGAGGCCATCGACTGGTATCCCCGCTCCGGCCTGGAGGTGCACACCGCTTATGACCCCGCCAAGGAACGGACCCTGTTCCACCGGCCGGCCGGTCCGGCCCCGGCCAGGGTGGCTAACCTGCCCGGCCGCTTCACGGTACTGTTTCCTCAGGACGCCCACATGCCCAAGCTGATGACCGGCACCAGCTCCGAACTGGTCAAGAAGGTGGTCGTCAAGCTCAATGTGGCCGCGTTGAAGAACCGATGAAATACGTTATCCGTCGATTCGCCAACCGTTCGGAAATGCTTGACAGCCTGGCTGACGCTTTTCTGGAGCGTATCCAAAGCAAATTGATCGCACAAGGGACGGTTCGAATCGTTTTCGGCGGCGGGCGGACCCAGAAGGAATTGAACGATCGGATTGTCGCCCTGGGGCGGGGACAGGCCGATTGGTCGAGTGTCATCGTGTATCTTAGCGATGAGCGATGTGTCGCCCTTGATCATGGCCAAAGCAACTATTTCCTCAACCTTACCACTCTTGCACTGCCGCTGGGCATCCCCTCGGCCAATGTGCATCCGTTCAACGTGGACAGCAAACCGGAAACGGCTGCCGCCGACTATGACAGGAAACTTCGGGACCGCTCTTGTGGTCAAGGAGAATTTCTCTTTGATCTTGCGTTGCTCGGCCTTGGGCCAGATGGCCATACGGCCTCCCTGTTTCCGGGTTCCCCGGCTTTGAACGAAAAAGCATCCCTGGCCGCCCCAGCCGGAAAAGGTCCCGAGGGCCTGGACCGGATCACCCTGACCTATCCAGCCCTGAACCGGAGTGATCAGATCTGGATCATGGCCGCGGGCAGGGAAAAGAGCCGGGCCGTGAGCAAGATACTTTCGGGATCGACCGTAGCGGCCCAATGCCCTGCCGCCGGCCTGCGGCCCAGTAGAGAAGAACTTACCCTGTGGCTTGACCAAGAGGCTGCAGTGTCGAAAGAAGCAAATAAGAAAACTCAAACACGCGAGGCATGCCATGTCTGATTATTTCAAGTATGTTGATGAGCTGAAAAAATGTCTGAATTCCGTGGTGGTGACAAGGGCCGATGGTTCCAAACTCGATGCCGATCAGGGCCTCGATCATTGGTGCGCCATGACTGCCGACCTCATGCAGGCCAACAAGACCATGTACTTTGCCGGCAACGGGGCCAGCGCCATGATGGCCAGCCATATGGCCGCCGATGCCAGCAAGAACGGTGGTTTCCGGGCTCTGGCCTTCAACGATCCGGCCCTCATGACCGCCGTGAGCAATGATGTCTGCTACGAGCAGAGCTTTGCCCTGCCTCTGAAACGATTCGCCGATCCGGGCGACATGCTGGTGACCATCAGCAGTTCCGGCAATTCGCCCAATGTCGTGGCCGCCCTCGAGGCTGCCGGATCATTGGGCCTCAAGACTGTCACCCTTTCCGGCATGAAGGAAGACAACAAATCCCGGCAGATGGGCGACCTCAATTTCTACGTCCCCGGCATAACCTACGGCATGGCCGAATGTTCCCACCAAGCCATCCTGCATTGTTGGCTGGACGTGTTTATGGCCCGTTGCGAGGCCCGGTCATGAGCCTGACCGTGGCCATCGGGCCCTCTTCCTTTGCCGCCAAGGACGACACCCCCATGCGCATGCTCGAGGATGCGGGGGTTGTGATCAAACCCAATCCGTTTGGCCGCCGGCTGACTGAAGAGGAGATCATGGCCCATTTGGAGGGCGTGGACGGGCTGATCGCTGGCCTGGAACCCCTGAACCGGAAGGTTCTGACCGCGGCCCCCGGGCTGAAGGCCATCGCCCGGGTGGGCATCGGCATGGACAATGTTGATTCTGAGTCCGCAGCGGAACTGGGCATCAAGGTGTCCAACACCCCGGACGGACCGACCCGGGCCGTGGCCGAACTGACCATGACCTGCATGCTGGCTCTGTCCCGGGGACTTCTGGAAATCAACGCCACCCTGCATCAGGGGGACTGGAACAAGGTCATCTGTTCAGGCCTGTGGGGAAGTCCCGTCCTGTTCATCGGGTTTGGGCGCATCGGCAGAGCTGTGGCCGGACTGGCGCACGCCTTTGGGGCCAGGGTCCTGGTCTGCGATCCCGCGGTGACTCCGGAAAGCCTTCAACCGAATGAAAAGCTGGTGAGCCTCGAGGAAGGTCTGTCTCAGTCCCGGGTCATCACCCTGCATGCCGCTGGCAGCGATTGTATTCTGGACCGGGGAGCCTTTCAGAAGATGCAGGAGGGCGTCATTCTGCTCAATTCGGCCCGTGCCGGTCTGGTGGACGAGGGGGCGCTCATTGCGGCCCTGGCTTCGGGCAAGGTCGGCGGGGCCTGGTTTGACGCCTTCTGGCGCGAGCCTTATCAGGGGGAATTACAGCGTTTTCCCAACGTGTTGCTCACCCCGCATGTTTGCACCTATACCACCCCGTGTCGTCTGGGCATGGAAACGGAGGCGGTGGCGAACCTGCTGCGGGATTTGCGTAAACCGAAGCGTGAGGATTGACCGATGGGGGCAGTGTGGGAGAGAGAGATAGAAGCAGCGCGATGTGCGGCCCTTGCAGCCGGGCATTTTCTTGCCGTAAACCGCGATCTGGCACATCAGGCGGCCGGCAGCGCTGCCCGGGATGTCAAGCTCAAGGCAGACCAGGAGGCAGAGGCGATCATTCTGAACATTCTATCCCGTCTGGCGCCCCACCCGGTGCTGGCCGAAGAGGCCGGCCAGCTTGGGGATCTCTCTGAAAAGGCTCCCATCTGGATTGTGGATCCGTTGGACGGCACCGTCAACTACAGCCGGGGGATGGATCTATGCTGCATATCCATTGCTCTGTATGAGGACTGGACGCCCCTTATGGGGGTTGTTTATGATTTCACACGAAGGGAATTGTTTATGGGGGTGACAGGCCAGGGCGCACACTGTAACGGTCAGCCCATTCGCCCATCAGCCGTTCGCGACCCGGCCAACGCTATCCTGGCCACCGGTTTCCCGGTCAACCGGAATTTTGGCGCCGCGCCGCTGCAAGCCTTTCTGAGCCAGGTCCAGAGCTTCAAAAAAATCCGACTTCTTGGCAGTGCGGCTCTTTCTCTGGCCTACACGGCCTGCGGCAGGGTGGATGCCTATATGGAGGAAGACATCATGTTCTACGACGTTGCCGCCGGCATGGCCATTGCCGCAGCAGCCGGGGCTTGGACCCGCATCACGCAGAGCCGTGCAAAACCCTGGGCCGTTCTCGCCAAAGCCGGCCGGGTTTGGGAAAACCCTGGAAGTGAGTAATAAGGGCTGGGGAGTCCCAAACACCCATTAACCATTAACCCATAACACCCAAGGTTCCTATGATTCGTTACGAGGTTTTTGCGCCGTCAGTCCAAGTGGATGATTTGCATCCTGAGGCGGTTTACCAGCGGGAGTTGGGCCTGGCCAAGGCGTTCGTGTCTAAGTTGCCCCGGCCCCTGAATGTGGATTCCTGTCCTTTTTGCGGACTGGAACGGCACGAAATCCTGTTTGAAAAATGGGGGCGGCGCTATGCCCTGTGCCCCGAGACTTGGTCCCTGTCCATTGGGGCACTTCCTGATGACGAGACTCTGCGGGCTTACTTTTTTGATTCGGACCTGGCGCGTTACCGCGCCACCGTCCATTACCAGCAAACCTTCACGCAATTGCGACAAGATCTGTGGATCAGCCAGGTAGACTGGATAGAAGGCCGGGTCCGCCGATATCTGGGCATGGAGACCTATCGCCTGCTGGATTGGGGGCCGCGAATGCGGGGGTGGGTGGATTGTTTGAGCCGGGCTCCTTTCGCGTCCAGCTATGTGGTGGTCGAGCCTCTGCCCCCTGTACATGCGGAGGGGAAGGCTGAGAACGGGGATATCGCCCTCCTGTTTGATGTGGTGCAGCGCTGTCCCAGACCCAAGGAGCTGCTTGCCGGCGTATTTGACGCCCTCAGGCCGGGCGGCGTATTGCTCCTGACCTGCCGCTCAGGTTCCGGATTTGACATTCTCACTCTGGCCGGGGAATCGGAGAGCATTTTCCCATTGGATCATATCTGCCTTCCCTCGCCCCAGGGCATGGCAAAGGTGCTGGAGCAGACCGGTTTCCAGATTCTGGAACTGACCACCCCCGGGCTTCTGGATGTGCAACTGGTACGCCATGCCGGGGAACGCATCCCCGCGAACCAGTACTTTCAGCGTTACGTCACGAGCCTTTCAGACGACAAAACCCTTGAACGGCTTCAGACGTTTCTCCAGCAAAACAACCTTAGTTCGCACCTCCGCGTCGTAGCCCGCCGCCCCGACATCCAAGAACCGATAACCAGTAACGGATAACCAATAAGCATGCTAAACATCGCCATCATCGGAATGGGCAAAATGGGCCGCATCCGCAAACAGACCATAGACGCTCACTCCGGGTGTAAGGTCTGCGCCATCTGCGATTTCAACGAGGCCGTGGCGCAGGAATTCCCTGAAATCCCCTTTGATAAGGATTGGCAGGCCATCTTGGACCGGAGACCGGACGCAGTCATGGTCTGCACTTACAACAACGCCATTCCGGAGGTGGTGTGTGCCGCCCTTGAGAGGGGCATTCATACCTTCAGTGAAAAGCCCCCGGGAAGATGTGTCGAGGACGTCAGACGCATGATGCAGGCTGAGGAGAATGCGAAAAACCGTGTGCTCAAGTTCGGATTCAATCACCGGTTTCACTACGGGGTCATGGAGGCCAAAGCCATTGTGGACAGCGGGCGCTACGGGCGATTGCTCTGGGCGCGGGGCATCTACGGCAAGGCCGGCGGGATGACCTTTGAAAATTCCTGGCGTTCGGACAAGGACCTGGCCGGTGGTGGCATCCTGCTGGACCAAGGCATCCACATGGTGGATCTGCTTCGCTATTTCATGGGCGACTTTGCCGAGGTTCAAAGCTACGTACAGAACTGCTACTGGAAGGGCACGCCCCTTGAGGATAATGTCTTCGCCCTACTCAAGACAAATTACGGCCGGGTGGCCATGCTCCATTCCAGCGCCACCCACTGGAAACACAAGTTCAGCCTGGATCTGTTCATGGAAGATGGCTATATCTGCATCAACGGTATCCTTTCTTCCACCCGAAGCTATGGCGACGAAAGCATCACCTTTGCCCGCAAACAGTTTGAAGACCAGGCCACGGCCATGGGCAAACCCAGAGAGGAGATTATCTACTTTGACCGGGATGATTCCTGGAAATTTGAGCTGGATGAATTTTACCAGTGCATTCAGGGCAAAAATTCCATATCCGTAGGCACCTCCCTGGATGCCCTTCGGGTTATGGAATTGCTTGAGATGATTTATGAAGCCGGCAAGGACTAAACCAATGCTTCTGACGTATATCAGACATCCTCAGGCCTGTCAGCCCCTGAAGAGTGCCCATCAGCGTTGGTTTTCTGTAATTTGTAGTTTTTCCGCTGGCGATGATTAAGCTTTACCCCCTTTTAAAAAATAAAAATTAAGGACTATGCTACATTTTATAATCGGTGCCCCCAGAAGCGGCCTCACTGTTCTATCCGCCTGCCTACGCATCCTGGGGCTATCCCCGTTGACGCATGAGGGTATGGCCGATCCAGCCGCCATTAACGGGCTGCTTCTGCAGGATTTGGGTCGTACTCCGTTTATGGCAGCCCCTATGCCTTCAGACTGGCTGCAATCGGATGCTGCTGTCAAGGCCGGAAACCGTATCAAAAACCTCATTGACGACATCGGGGATACAGACCAGCCCTATTATTTGTCAGATCCGCTTTTCTGCAAAAGCCTTCCCTTATGGCTGGAAGTGGTCAAGAAAAAGGGCATGGCCGTAAACTGTATTCACATTCTCCGGCATCCATGGGAGGTTGCCCAATCCCTGAACAACAACAAACACATAGACCTTATCAAAGCCCATATCCTGTGGCTATCATGCACCCATTCCGCCATCCGAGCCATGCAGGACCACGCTTACACACTGATCACTTTCGACCAACTTCTTGCCGACCCTCTTTCAGCCCTCCATTCCCTCCGCCTCACTTCGTCCGCATCCATTCTTTCCTCTCACTATTCACTGATAGACATGGTACAGCCATCTCAAAAACATCACCACGCCGCCATGTTGCCGGACCCGGAAAAGAAAACCTGTCGCCCTCTTGAAAGATTGTACAATCAACTCTGTACCAGCCGGTATTCCGATGCAGACCTGTCTTTTCTGCCTTATAAATCAGAGAAAGTCGTGCGGAACAGGGGTTTGCCTGAAGAAAAAGTACCCCTTGTACCCGATATCGTGGACACCCTTCTTCAGGTAATAGGTCAACAAGAATTTGAAATTGATTGTATTCCATATGTTTCTCAGTCAAAAAACGCTTCTTTCCAAGAGGGCTCCATCCCCCACCAACTTTACTTTCGCATTGGATTTGATCCAAATGATCTGACCGACTTTCCGCTTCTTCCGGATCAGTGGCATAAGATTACCCTTCCTGTGCATCAGCCGGACAAGCTCATGGCGGAAGGCCTGGTCTTGGCACCACTGAATACCACCGGCACGGTTTGGATTTCTGCTGTGAACCTGGTGAACAAGGCGACTGGAGAAGTACTCTGGTCAGCCAAAAACGGTTCGGATTTTGACCGCTTTGTGGTCCAGGGCCAGGCCCTTCGGTTGCCAAATCAGGATAATCTGCTGATTTTGGTTACCGGGGAGAATGCTTTGGTCAATGTGCGGGTGGAAGGGCATGTGCCGAATGCTCCGCTGGAGGTGGAAATGTGGGTGAAGGTGGGCAGGGGGTTGGATGTGCTGCATGGAAAACAGTACATGCTCCTTGGATGGGATGATCATTCCATCCAAAAACTTTGCAGCGATGACCGACTTCTGCACAACAATAAAATACCGCGAATGCTGTTGCCCATTTGGCCTGAGACATATGGGAACTCGACACCTGTAACTTTGAAATATCTTGCAAGTCAACGCACCGGAATGATCACAACCAAAAAATTTGCTCAGAGCGTATCTTACAAATTGCCCACTTATCTGGTCTCTTTTCCCCGATCCGGCAGTAATTTTTTGCAGACGGTTTTGGAAAAATCATCAGGTTTTAGATGTTGTTCTTTATATTCACCTCGCCCGGCAGACCCTGAATATGTATTGTCTCTAAAATCTCATGCATTATCACCAGATTATTTGTATGATGAAATCAAACGATATCTGCCAAGAGCACAAAATCCGGAAAAAATTATTTTTTTACGCCGTGATCCAAGAGATGTCATGATTTCTTTTTATGAATTTGTCCTCAATTTAAAACAAATCAAGATTGAACAAAATGTTTTTTTGCATAATGTTTGTTATCAATATGCCTTTGATAGTAACCCACCAATGGTTCAGAGCAGCCGCAGAAAAGTTGAAACCTCTCCCATGAATATTCAGGCAGCTTATCAGCGGCATATTGAAGCATGGGTTTCAAGCCGTCCAGATGATCTTGATATATTAGATGTGAGCTTTGAAAATCTTGTCAGTAATCCTGAAAATGAATTTAAGCGAATTTTTGATTTTCTGGAAATTAATGCTTCGTTAAACAAAGAATCGTTGAAAATTAAAGTCTCACAATATTCAGAGGAAATCAGACCCAGAGGCGTTGTTTATGGCTGGAAAAACAATTTCACTCACACAACCCTTATCAACTCTGTTGATAAATATTTAAAAGTAAATATAGATATACTTGGATATGGCAAACCATCTTTCCAGTCTAAATATTAACGATAATAATGGATATTTATGAATAGTTTTATCTTCATACTCGGCAACGGCCCATCCCTTCGCGGTTTTAACTTCCATCAGATCACCGGTCAGGACTGCGTGGGTATGAATGCGGCCTATCGGCATTGGCATCGCATTAACTGGTATCCCAAGTATTATACCTGCCTAGACACGGTTATGATTGAACAACATCATGAGGCCATCCAAGACTTGGTTCTCAATTTTGGAGACAGAATTACGCTATTTTTCCTTCGCAAGAATCTTCTAAAATTCTGCCCGGACTTGAAAGGACATCCACAAATACTCTTTTTTGATGATTATATTGGCAACCCTTTTTTTGGTGATGGCAAAAAAGTAACTACGGGAAGTTTTGCCTGTCTGTTCGCAGCTATGTTGGGATATCGGCAGATGTATTTATTAGGCATTGATCAAAATCTGGTGGAGAAAATTCCCGAGGCAAAACATGTAGGTGGGCATATATTGGAGATTACTGAAACACCCAAACACAATCCCAATTATTTTATTGATGATTATCAGCAGAAAGGAGAAAAATTCAACGCCCCTAATTCTTTGCCGAATTTGCATTATGAGAGTTGGGTGGCTGTGAGACAACGGTTAGAAAATTTCGGTGTGGTCGTTGTGAATTGCAGTCCGATTTCGAATCTGGACTTGTTTAACAGGGTGCCACTTTCGAACGTATTGATCAATCGACGAGCAGGGGTCTCCCCTCTCGCAGATTCCCACCGTGTTAATAAGGGTAAGCTCGTTATTTTCGGCATCAATATTCCGAATGGGTTCTCTGGAGGTCGCTACCACGCTTGGTTTGTGGCCGAGGCTGCAGCAGAGAATGGTTGGGATGTTACATTTATAACAGACAACTATCCATCATTTTATAAAGATTTTGATGATCTTGCGTTGTACCCTAAGCACAAGGACATCAAGGTTAGCTTATGTCATATCAGGAAAAAGGACTGCACCCTTCCCAGTATTGATTGTGACTTTCTGATAGTGATACCTCATAATGATTGTCATGGTCCGTTTACAGAAAATGCTCTTCGTTTCGCAGAGAAGAAAGGAGCTCGCATCTCTCTGCTGAACTTTGAATCGCCTAACTGGTTTAACTCGCTTTCACCCGTGAAACGAGATGAAAAGAAATGGGACGGCTGGAAGCAGGTGGCTTCGAAAGCCGCCATGATTTTTTCACTATCAGAAGAGGGCACAAAGTACGCCAGGGAATTCTATACCGATATCGCCCCTGATACACAGTTCGCTCATCTTTGGCCGACCATCAATACTCGTTTAGCTGATTCGTTGCCGAAGTGTGATAAAGAAAAGCGAGTAGTGGTGTTTACTCGTTTCTCTAATGCCGAGCACAAAGGTGGGAACCTCATTAAAGAGATTATCTGCAAAGAGCTGAAGGGTTACACGCTGGTATTCATTATCGGGGTTGGTGAAATTGCAGAGGTTGATCTGACAAGCCTTCGAGAGGTTGCGTATAAATTTGGTGTCGAACTCGAGTTTAAGAGCAAAATAACGGAAAAGGAAAAATGGCGGGAGTTGCAGCGGGCATCACTATTGATTTATCCCTCATATTTTGAAGGATTTGGCCTACCTCCAGTTGAGGCCCAATACGCAGGAACACCTTGTGTGGCTTTCGAACTCCCAGTACTTCGAGAGGTGTCTGGTGATAACATCTATTTTGTTCCACCCGGGGATCTTGCAGCAGTGAAGAGTGCGATTGCGGAATTACTCGGCTCAGCTGTAGATGGCGAAAGGCTAAAACGGACAATCGGTGAACGGGTCGGATATGATATTTTTCTTAGACGAGTTGATTATCTCATAGAGAGGATGAACGCTACGCCGCCAAAGCTACTGCATATAAAAGAAAAATCGGGTAAGCCAAACAATGCCAAGAGCAGTGAGAAGGTGGTGAACGTAGGTATGCCAAGTTTGTTGACAGGCATCTCCAAATGCGAAGTGAACTTAAGGGCAAAATTGATCACCGTGACAGGTTGGACCCTTCCAAGCAACGACGATATAAAACTCGAAGTCTATGTAGACGGCCGGCTTTTTGGCCAGGCTCGCAAAGGTTTGCTCAGAGCGGACGTGCTGGCAAAGTACCCCGAATACGGTGAGAGTCACGCCGGTTGGGTATTTTCGGGTGCGATAGTGGGGGAGGGACCAATACAAACGGTCGAAGTATGTGCAGTTCAAAAAGGCAATGTGCTGAATAGATATCGCACAACAACAGAGTTTAAATATAAAGATTTATCGAATCAAAAGAAAGTTTTCGCCGAAGAATTCAAACTTTATTGGAGTTGCCTAAAAGGGGCACATAAGGGGGAGCGAGGATTTGTCATTGGAAACGGCCCCAGCCTCCGATTATCTGATTTGGAAAAACTCACTGGTGAGATAACTATTGCTTCAAACAAGGTCTTTCTCTCATTTTCCGAGACGAAATGGCGACCAACACTATATACCGTGGCTGATGCCCTCGTAATAGAGAAAACGAAGCATTTGCTGTCGGATGTGTGTGATCCGATTCATGTACCTGAAAACGCAGCCAAGCGGCTCGATAATCACAACCTCCGACTCTGGCGCGATCTTGGAGCTATAGGTGAAAAGCCCGATGTTGAACCAACGGTATCGGGGGACTTAATGAACGGAGCGTATGCTGGTCACACCATAACCTTTTTTAATGTTCAATTGGCGATCCATCTTGGCCTGAACCCCATTTATCTTGTCGGCTGCGATCACTATTACGCTGGAGAAAATGACTCCAAGGCAGACCAACTCGTCCAATCGAAAGCGGACAACCACTTCATAAAGGGCTATCGGCAACCAGGCGAGGTGGTCAATGCTGCGCCTATCAAACTAATGACCCTTGCCTATGAGCATCTTAGGGCATATGGCGAGCGGAAAGGGGTGAAAATCATCAACGCTACACGCGGGGGCCACCTAGAGGTGTTCCCGCGAACGAAGCTTGACGAACTGTTTGAGGCGGAGAAGGCGAGGCGCCCGAAAGTGAGTATCTGTATTCCCGTCCTCAACGGTATGCCGTATTTGCGGGAGTGTCTCGATAGCATCAGGCAGCAGCAATTAAATGACTGCGAAGTCGTGATTTGTGACGGCTATTCGGATGATGGATCTTACGAATTGTTGAGCGAATTCGCCAGGAAGCTGCCCAGTGTAAGGCTGTTCCAGAACGAGCCCAAGGGCATCTATGACGGTATAAATGCGTGCATCATCGAATCGTCCGGAGATTATATTTACATCTTGATGAGTGACGACATAATGGCACCGGGCTGTTTGCCAGCGATGACCCAAGCGCTTGAAGAGAATGCCCATTGCGGAATATGCCATTGTCGCTTGGAGATAATTAATGCCGAAGGAAATAAAATCAACGATACGTGGGAAGGAAGACCCATCGCGAAGTTTCTGGGATCGCTTATACGAGAACGCCACATCCGCTTGAAGCCGCACGATGCCATTACCATGTTTGGCATAGGTACGACGTATACATCCTTGACGCAAATTTTGGTGCGGCGATCCGTTTATGCCAAAGTTGGACTGTTCAGGAGTGACTACCGGGCCTATGGCGACTTAGAGTGGCAGATGCGGGCCGCTACGGAATTTTCCTGTGTCTTCCTACCAGAAAGGCTGGCGTACTGGCGGCGTCATGAGCAGCAGGCCAGCCAACAGCAGCCCCATATCGCTGCAAGGAAGGATGGGGTCTTCAAGCGTATGGGCGAAGAGCATTATGCGCGGCTTGTGAAACATTTTCCGGCGATCAGTCAGGCGCTGGCGAAAACGGGGCTCCACGAGGTGTACGCGAGGGACTATGCCGCAATAAGATCAGGGCAGAAAGAAAATCAGTGCTACGAAGATCTCGATCTGTTGATTCAGACATCAGAGAAGATCGGAATGGGTGATTTATGCTACCGGGATGTTCGGGAAGCGCTTCCGGAACATGCGTTCGTCACTAAGCAGGTGGACGTGAAAGCAGTCTATGGTACGTCTGTAGGCGCTCGTATCACCGACGATCTGATTGTCCGTGATGCAACAATTAAGCAGGTTAGCAAAAAACGCTCGCTGGCGGTTTATTTTCCGCGGTTTAATAATAAGGAAGTCCTGACAGATCATTATCATAGAGCGCAGTGTTATTTCCCAGTCGAGAGTGGCATACTGGAAGAGGTCGTGATGGGGGTTGGACCGGATACCCTTGACGCCGGAGCTATGCCGGAGCATATGTGTTCGCCGCGTCAACCTGTGAATGTCCGACTCATTGATGACATTGATGCTTATATAGAGGCGCTTTCATCCGCTAAGATCGTTTTGGCGTGGCGATCTTTGACGAAAGAGGAAAAAGAAGGTTTCATGAAACTCGGATCCCAAGTGTGGAACATAGTTACTGACGATCCGGAATCTCATGAATATGGGGAACGCTAACCTATACCTGGGCCAAAGTCGGACAAAAACCCACTGTTAAAACTTCTGGAATTCGAAAGGGCTACAAGATCTTTGGCCTGATCGACTATTTCACCGGACGTTTCTTTTTTATAGGCCAAGAAGGACGATTGAAATCTGAAAGTTATGCACAGTTTCTGGAATCCGTTCTCAATAAAACCCAAAAACATATCATCCTTATTCAGGATGGAGCCAGATATCATACCCGCAAGGCCATGATGCATTTTCAGGAACATAAAGAGCGACTGACCGCATACCAGTTACCAACATTATCACCTGATTATAAACCGATTGAAAAACTCTGGAAAGAATTCAAGAAGGACGGAACCCATCTCCACTATTTTGAAACGTTCCAGGATCTCATCAACAAGGTCGAGGATGTATTGAGAACATTTTTGCACGTGAGAATCCTGTAAAATCCTTTCACTTTTCGCCATGTATCAGGAATTGAGTTTGCATGTCACAACCTCAGTATCAATGTCATTGACTTAACGAATCGGTTTATAAGAAGGATAAAACCCCCTCTTTTGAATTTTGTGGTTTCTTGGAAATTTTCTGTTTGGTCTGACTGGTTCCACGGTTTTCACAAAAAGATTATGAAGGGCAGCGATCAGATTTTTTACCTTATCCAATGGACGGTTGAAGAGAAGAACAATAGTATCCTTCATTTTTGAAATGGCTTGCGTGAAATTGATCTGGTACGGATACCGTTTGTCTTTCTCCTGTTCAACACGCAGACGTGCTGGAAACGCCAGCATAGCCGTAAGGTTCTTTGAAAAAACCCGTGCATGAAAATCCTGATATACCGACAGAACCGATTTACCGGTGAAATTTTCAATCTCTATCACGCATTTCATGAGCTTGTAATCTTCCTCTACAGGCCATCGATGGTGATATAGATCATAGAATATTTCCACCGGATAGGTTTCGGTATCAATCAGGGAAGTGATCAATATTTCCGTTTCACCGTTTTCCAGTTCGATTCGGATTAGACGAAGCTTCAGATCCAGGGTGTCCAGCCCCAGTTCCCTGCATTTGGTAATCGAGCTTGCTGGAGCCTTCAGATCGATGATTTGTTGCGGTTTGCCGGAACGGAAGAATTTCTTGACGGAAATCCATTTATCGACCTGAACCCTGGCACAGAAATGGCCATCCCAGGATAAGATCAGGTTAAAAAGCCAGTAGGCTGGATATCCCCGATCCAACAAAACCAGATCGTTTGGCATGAGGTTGAGAAAATGGCTTTCACAGAGTTCCCGTTCTCCGGTGGATTTGGGGGCGATAATGGCATCCACCGTGATTTTGTTGAGAACGTCGAACATCTGGGAGATTTTGGCAAGAGGGCATGGATTCTCACTATTGGCCCCCCAGACCCCGAAATGTTTTTCAACTTCAGGGGTTCTGGGGATTTTTACAGTTGATCCGTCGATTGCCAGAAGGGTAAACCCAAACCATTTTTTAGGATGAAAGTGGTCATAGAAATAATTGACCGTTTCCAAATTCAGTTGGATGAAGGCGTCATATTTGAGCTTTTTTCTGGCTTTGCAGAAAGCGCTTTTGGTGACTTTTCGAACAAAGGATTCAGAGTGGTCAAGGGCTTTGAAGAAATGATCCAGTTCATCCTGATAGGACCCTTTGATCAGGTTCATCAGGAAGAAAATAATCCTAAAACAAGCATGATTATACTTATTTTAATGTACTTATTACAAGTAAATTGCTTTACTTTCAAGTTGTTAAATGCTATACTTAAGGTTATTCAAGACAACTGAAAGGAGCATTTCAAGTGAGGCGCAATACACAAAAAAATATAGAGAAACACTACTGTCCGGTTAAGATTTGATAAGTATCATGTAATACGATGCTTTAATTCAATTTATTTTGAAATACTAATTTAATCGATTTCAATTTTGAAATATTCAAAGCTGATTTTGGGCTTATTTTCTGGTATCGACAGCCAAATTATGCTCAAAACAGACGTGGTTTTCTACACCGTTTTGAGCTACTTAAGTATAAGTTTGGATGAGAACATCTTTGTTTCATGGGCATTGACAATCATACTTCTACAAACCAAATATAAGTACAATTATATCATCTTGAAATCATTGTACAGTTAACCGGACACTTGTGATAGAGAAACGTAAAAGAAAGATAGACAAAAAACTCAAGAAAAGAAACTGGGAAGATCAGCCTCGCCCCATGCTGACCGGAAACAATATTCATTACGATGTTGACGGTCGATATAACGGGATTTCCTGTGGCGGTATCGGGGTCATTCATCAAATGGTTCAGAAAATGGGATTACCCGAAGAAATCAACAGCAAACTCGAATTGCTCAAACGCCATCTCCCGTATCATGAATCCGATCACATCTTGAACATTGTATACAACATTCTTGCAGGCGGCACATGCCTGGAAGATATTGAACTGCGACGAAACGATGCGGCTTACCTCCATGCGTTGGGATCTGAAATCATGCCTGATCCGACAACAGCAGGAGATTATCTGAGACGATTCAAACTGGATGATATCATCCTGTTGATGGATATCATAAACGAAATTCGCAGACATGTTTGGCTGAGGCAATCTTTGATATTCAGAGAACAGGCCATTATGAATATCGATGGAACCATCGGTCCAACCACCGGCGAATGCAAGCAAGGAATGGACATTTCATACAATGGTTACTGGAGCTATCATCCCTTGGTGCTTTCATTGGCCAGTACCAGAGAACCTCTTTTTATTGTCAATCGACCGGGCAATGTTCCATCGCATTCCGATTCAGCAACCTGGATCGATAAAGGATTGGATCTGCTATCGGGTGTATTCAAAAAGGTGTTGGTACGGGGTGACACCGATTTCAGTCTGACAGTCAATTTCGACCTTTGGCTGATCTTTTACAGTTGCGCGGGCTTTTTTTTTGAGAGATGCCCTAAATACGGGCTTTTTGTTCTCAAAATTGCGAAAAATTCCAAAAATGTGGTGCCACGATATAAAAAGAATAGCCTTGATAATAGTAATACGATGATGTAAATATGGGGTGTCTTAAAAGGAGACGCCCATGTTCGCTCGTATCAAAAAGTCCGGAAAGAACCAGTACCTTCAAATTGTTCAGAACCGCAGGGATGGAAAGAAAACCATCCAGCGGGTCATCGCCACTTTGGGACGACTCGAAGAACTCCAGGCAAAGGGAGACATTGAATCCCTGGTCCGTTCCATCTCCCGATTCTCCGAGACCGCCCTGATGGTTCTCTCCGGCAAAAGCAATGTTCAGGCTCAATCGAGATCGATCGGGCCTGCGCTGATCTTCGAACGACTCTGGAAAGAGCTTCAGATCGGAACGGTCATAACGGATCTGCTTACAGACAGGAAGTTCTCCTTCAATGTCGAGCGGGCCATCTTCCTGTCCGTCCTGCACCGGCTCTTCGTGTCCGGTTCGGATCGACGGTGTGACAAGTGGCGCCGGGATCTGTTTGTCAACGGAGGTGAGAGTCTCAAGCTGCATCATCTGTACCGGGCCATGACCTTTTTGGGAGAGGCGATCGAAGACCAGAAAGACGCGACACCGTTTGCCCCGAGGTGTACCAAGGATGCCATCGAAGAAGTGTTGTTTGCTTCAAGAAGGGGGCTTTTCACCGGTCTGGACTGTGTTTTTTTTGATACCACCTCCATCTACTTCGAAGGCAATGGCGGAGAGACGATCGGTGAAAACGGATTTTCCAAGGATCATCGGCCGGATCTCAAACAGATGGTGGTGGGGGTTGTTCTGGATGACAGAGGCCGTCCGGTGTTCTCGGAGATGTGGCCCGGGAACACAACCGATGTCAAAACCCTGGTACCGATCGTGACTCGGATGAAGAACCGGTTTCAGATCAACCGATTCTGCGTGGTATGTGATCGCGGCATGATCAGCAAGGCAACGATGGACTGGCTTGAGACCAACGGAATTCACTACATCCTGGGAGCCCGAATGCGAACCACAAACGAGGTCAAACAGGATGTAATCTCCCGTGCCGGCCGCTACCATGAGGTTCATCCGGAAGGGGATTCCCGGAAGGCCCCTTCTCCACTGGATGTGAAGGAAGTGATGGTTGATGGAAACCGCTACATCGTTTGCCGGAACAGAAAACAGGCCAGAAAGGATGAACGGGATCGGAAAGCCATCATCGAAACGCTGGAAGAAACGCTGAAATCCGGGGCCAAGTCCCTTGTCGGCAACAACGGGTTTCGGAAATATCTGAAGATGGAGAAAGGTTCTGCAGGGATAGACCGGGAGAGGATCGAAGCAGAAGCACGTTTCGACGGCAAGTGGGTGTTGAAGACAAACACCGCCCTGTCATCTGAAGAGGTGGCCCTCAAGTACAAGGAGCTGTGGCAGGTGGAGCAGGTGTTTCGAACGATGAAGTCAATCGTTGATACCAGGCCCATCTACCATCAAACAGATGAGGCGATCCGTGGCCATGTTTTCTGCAGTTTTCTCGCACTGGTTCTTCACAAGGAGATGGAAGTGAAACTGGAACAGGCGGGTTTTGACCTGGAATGGCCGGACATCAAACAGGACCTTATGGCGTTGCATGAAATCGACATCGAAGACTCCGGGAAACGGTTCACCATCCGTAGCGGATGTCTGGGAACCTGCGACAAAGTCTTCAAGGCTGTCGGAGTTGCGGTTCCGCCCACAATACGGGAATCGGCATAAGCAAATAAGTTTTCAAAGAACGGCCGGTGGTTTTTGTGGTGCCAACGCTGAAATATTTACTTATATCTAATTGATTTACTTAAATAATTAAAAAACAACTGTTAAAGATCAGTTTGGGATAAACGCTGCACGTTTGTTTTCGGAATGGATGCCATGCACAATCTGGTTTCAATTGCAAAAAGTATCCCTGATTCCCAATGGAAACTCTTTGAAAGGGAAAAGAAATACACGGTCAAAACCAAAGAGCGCAAACGGCCGGAAAATGTCAAAGATCAAGTGGTCAAAAAACGCAAATTCAAAAAGATTCAAACCGAATCCGAGTATCTGGCCGAATTTTCCTATCAGCCCGGAAAATGTGAAAAGGCGTACCGGATGATTGTTTTGAAAAAGAATCTTGAAGTTATCAAAGGTGAAGTCCCCTTGTTTGATGATGTTCGCTATTTTTTCTACATCACCAATGACGAAATCAAATCTCCATGTGAAATCGTCGAATTTTACAGAGATCGGGCTGACCATGAAAACGACATCGAACAGTTGAAAAACGGTGTGAGAGCGATTCAGGCGCCTTCAGACAATCTGATTTCCAACTGGGCCTACATGGTCATTGCCTCCATGGCCTGGAACCTGAAAACCTGGTATGGCCTGCTGATACCGTATCGACCGTTGGGAAAGGCCATTGTCCGAATGGAATTCAAACGGTTTGTGAACACCTTTATCAACATTCCCTGCCTGATCGTAAAAACCAGCCGTAAAATCGGCTACCGGATTATTGGCTACAACAAAAGAATAAAGAGCATACTGAAATTTTCGGAGATGCTCCAGAATTTTGCATTTACATAAAAGCATATTCAGGGCAGCCGTTTGCACGATGCAACCGCGAGCTCATTTAAACCCCAAACCAAAGGAAATCATAGATCACTACAAAACTACAATTTGAAAAAAGCCTCGAAAAAAACAGGAGAGGTGTTTCCAATTTTTGATGCGATGTCTTATTTGATAAGTGTTATCAATATTGATCCTCATAAGTTTGTTAACCCTACAACGATATTTTAAATTGACCCCACATATAACATTTTGCTAATCTTTTCGCCAACCCAAAGCGAAAGGAGGCAGCATGTTACCAGAATGCAGAGTGGTTGAGGACCCCTATTCGATTCCAAAGTTTGATATTTCGGTTGATGATTTTGATG
>JBFXFK010000002.1:0-35244 GCA_050179135.1 Desulfatirhabdiaceae bacterium
TTTGTCATGTTAAACCGGTTGTGTCAAAATTGTGTTTTGACACTCCAGGCCTTGGCATCGGACAAGTTTGGAACCAGATCACCACGATTCATATTTAAACACTGTATTTTCGGAGATGTATTTTCACAGTAAATGATCATGAATCATTCCGAGATGTTCACCCCCAGTAATGAAAATTAACCAGCCATCGTATCCTGGCTTTCCAAAGCCGGGATAGGACATTTACCGATTATACTCTGTCCCTCTGCCCCTTTGCACCTGAACAACCATTTTCACGTTAAACGATAATGTATTTCTAACGGGATACCCGAATCTTTTTCAAGCCCCGTGACGGTGTCCTACAAATGATCGAAACAGGTTGCTTCAACCTATAATTTTCTTGACAAAAAACAAGTTCCCACCTTATTTACAAGCTCCCGGTTTATACATCGGACCATGACATCCGGATGCGGATGCATGAATGCCAAACCCTACCTGACGAGGAATCCCATGCCATACCTCAAGGACAATGCATACACTTTCGAAAGCAGGGGCTTGCCCAAGGACACCTTTAGCGTCGTTCGGTTTTCCGGCGAGGAAGGGCTGTCCATGCTCTACCGGTTCGACATCCTTCTGGTTTCGGAGCAGGAGGATATCGATCTGACAACGGTGCTTCAAAATCCGGCGACATTCACCATCAAGGGCCTGTTCTCTGGCGGCGAAGACCTCCCATTTCACGGTATTCTTGCCAACTTCGAGCAGATGCATCAGGCCGGCCAATACTTTTTCTACCGGGCGGAGCTGCGACCCAAGCTGTGGTGGCTGACCCTGACCCATCATAATCAGGTATTTCTGAACAAAAAAGCCGAGGATTTCCTGACCATAGTACTGGAGGATGGTGGCCTCTCCCAGGGATTGGACTTCGAGTTTCGCTACCAGGGCAAATATCCCGAATGGGAATATGTCTGCCAGTATGGAGAATCGCATTTCAGCTTTGTTTCCAGATGGATGGAGCGATCCGGCGCCTATTACTGGTTTGATCAGGACGAACAGAATGAAAAGATGATCGCCTCGGACACCCTCATTGCCCATGCCCCGCTTTCGGGCCATGAGACATTTCGCTATTCCCCGCCATCCGGCCTGGACACACCGGATCAGAGCCAAGTCGTCAAACGTTTCACCCTGAAACAAAGTCCCCTGCCAAAAAACGTTCTGCTCAAGGATTTCAATTACATGAAGCCCAGCCTGGATTTGGAGGGCAAAGCTTTGGTCCAGGACACGGGCCGCGGCGAAATCTATCTTTATGGGGAACATTTCCCGGACAAGACCGAAGGAGACCGCCTGGCCAAAATCAGGGCTGAAGAATACCGGTGCCGGGAAAAGGTCTTTCATGGTTTGTCCGCCATCCCTGCCTTACGGCCCGGTTACCTGTTCAACCTGGAAAAGCATTTTCGTAACGAATTCAATCAGCGGTATCTGACCATTTCTGTACGCCACGAAGGCAGTCAGGAGCAGTATCTGCTCAGTGGTCTGGGCATTCGGGATCTGGAAGATGTTGAGGGGCTGTTCTACCGAAATACCTTCGCATGCATCCCTGCCGCAATCCAGTTTCGTCCGGCCCGCATTACGCCCAGGCCCCGCATTGCCGGAACTCTATCGGCCAAAATTGATGCCGCCGGGTCAGGCCAGTATGCCGAACTGGACAAACATGGCCGATACAAGGTAATCATGCCGTTTGATCTGTCCGGACGCAGCGGAGGCAAGGCATCTGCCTTTGTCCGGATGATGCAGCCCTATGCGGGGCAGAACATGGGGTTTCACGCCCCGCTGCACAAGGGCACGGAAGTCCTGATATCCTTCATTGACGCAGACCCGGATCGCCCGGTGATTGCCGGCGCCGTGTCCAACCCGGAAACCCCCAGTCCGGTCCAGGATGTGAATCAGACCCAGGTCCGCCTGGTTTCCGGATCCGGCAATGTGATGCACATGGAGGACGAAAAGGGAAAGGAGCGCATCCTGATGCACTCCCCCACGGCCGGATCATGGGTCCGGATCGGTTACCGGAATGACCCGGATGATCCCGAAGAACCTGAAGAGCCTGAAGAAAATACCAAGGAGGTGGAAGACCCGCAGAGCAACTGTATGCACGACGATACCGAGGGCATCAAGGTTCATTCGGAAAAGACACTTACCCTTGAATCCGGTGATATGTGTACCATTGTGCATGGCGATGACTTCCTTCGGGTCAACGGTGAGGAGCGGTACATCATCGATGGCGCGGTGACGGAAATGGTTGGCGGTGCGGATACCACGATGGTTGGCGGCAATGTTTTTGAAGGGGTGGCCGGCGCCACGGAAGAGGTGCTCATCGGATTCAAGATCGGCCTGGCATTGGCCGGAGCGTTCGAGCTGACATCCATTGTCAAGGGGGAGGTGGGGCTGGGCTGGAAGTGGACGTTTGTTGAGATGAAGGAAAAGTTCCATATCGAGGAAGACAAGGTCGGTGCGCTGCGGAGCGAGCTGGTGGGTGAAATCAACAAACTGATCGGAGACCACAACAAATTGACCGGCGCGGTGAACAAGATGGCCGGTGTCACCGAAGAGCTGGCCGGAGAGGTCTATCAGGTCAATGGCGCCCAGCAACTGTTGCGGGGTGCAATCGCCAAAGTGGCCGGAGAAGAAAGCGAGGCGGTGGGCGAAACACTCAAAACCATCGGAAACGTCACCCGGATGCACGGCAATGATATCTTGGCCTGCGCGTCCAAGCTGAAAACCGCGGCAGATGATACCGAACTGCTGGGCATCAAGGAAATTGTGTGATTCATGAAAATCTTCAAGGAGCGCCGCCATGCACTGATCAACCATCCTGTAGAGATTGGGGGTATCAACTACCTGAGTCTCGGGCTGATGCTCTATTTTGACCTGACGGCTCCGGACTCCCTGCACACGGAACAGGAACTGTGGCAGGAACTGACCCCGATCCTGGGCCAGAACATCCTGGATCATGGCTGGCCCAAACCCCATGCCGAGGTGATCTGTTTGGGCAAATGCCATGCCTCCCGCGGCAAAACAGTTCCCGCATCGCAAATCCGGCTGACAGTAAGCCCGGTGGACAAAACCCTGAATATCTTTGGCGACCGGTATTGGATCAACGGCCCGGACGGCCTGCCGCGCATGACCCGGGCCAAGCCCTTTTCCGAAATGCCTCTTGATTGGCGTCATGCGTTTGGCGGACCGGAGTTTTCCCAGAATCCCGTAGGAAAAGGCATCTCACCCATACGGCAGGCCGATGGATCCGAAGCCATTCCCCTGCCCAATATCGAGGGAAAAACCCTGATCGGTGCGGCAACGGACCGGCCATCCCCGGTCGGTCTCCTGCCGATGGATGTTCTGTGGCCACAACGGGCCAAAAAAAACGGGACCTACGATGAAGCCTGGCTCAAACAGCGCTGGCCGGCCCTGCCCGATGACATGAACTTTGAATTTTTTTGCGTGGCCCCGGAGGATCAGTATCTGCCCGGCCATTTTACCGGTTCGGAAGAAATTCTGATCCAGGGCATGCATCCGGACATGCCGGAAATCCGGTCCCGTCTGCCGCACCGGCGGGTTCGGGCCTTTGTCACCCGGCGGGACCATGACGACCCCGAGAATCTGGAAAAGGCAACGTTTGAGGAAGTCGGATTGAAGCCCGAAACCCTGTGGCTGTTTCCGGATGTTCTGCGCGGGGTGCTGCTGTTCCGGGGAATGGCCAAGTGTTCGGATGATGAATATTCGGACTTGGCCCGGCTGTTCACAGCGGATGAGGACCCCAAAGAGACCCCCAAACCCATCGAACACTACCGGGACGAACAACTCAAAAAGGCGGACCTGACCGTTCCCTTCGACCCGGCCATGCAACAGAAATATCAGCATGAAATGGCCCGAGCCGCCAAAAAGGTGCTGAATCTGCCCAAAACCATCAAACAGCATCTCGACGCCCATCAGGGCAAAACCCCGGCCATGAGATACACACCCGATGATCTGGGCCGCCTGATGGATTCGAATCTGGCCAAAGTCCGGCAGACCATCGACACCGTGGAGGCTACGGCAACGGACTTGCATGGCCGGTTTGGCCATATGGTGCCGGTCGATTTCAATGTATTCGGACGATTTCGATCCCGGGCCGACACCATGCAGTCCACGGCGGAGAAGCTGGTGACCGTGGGAAAAAAAATCGAACAGCAACGGGATGACATGATCAAAAAAGCCCGGGATATGCTGAAGCGGCCCGAAATCCGCCCGTTGGTGGTCAAGGGAAAAATCGATCCCGAAACCCTGTTCGAAAAGCCTCCGGAACCACCGTTTCATGCCCGGGGATTTCCCCTGCTGGTATCCTGGCGGTTGAACCTAAAACTGGATGATTCCCGCAGGAAAATACTGCTGGAAATGGGCCTGGAGCGGGAAACCATCGAAAACCGCTGGCTGGCCTGGAATCCGGACCCCCTGACGGAGCGTGCCGGAGACTGGGGGTTGGATGAAAAACCCGGGCAGGAATTTTTCACGATCCCGGCAGGCCTTGTCATGCCCCGATTTTCCGGCCGGGACTTGGTGCGGATTCTGGTCCGTCCCGAACCCCTGACATCATCCGCTGATGACGCCCTGGTTCCGGGTTCTTTGCAGGAGCCGCTTTTTCTGGAAGCCGCATCCGAACAGGGGGTTCTTGTCATCGTTCCGGACGAGTTGTCCGCCGCCTATGCGGAACAGGAGGTGGGTGATTTTGCCCATGTGGCCGTCTGTTCCGGTCCGGGAAACCCGCTGGCCAAAGCTGCGGATGAGGCCGTCAAGAAACATGCCCTGCCCATTGTCGTTGTCACGGAACATGGTTCGTGGGCCGGTCAGGAAACCGATTTTGAGAAGGCATTGCCGGGATGCCGGTTTGCCCGGCTTCCAGAGGCAACCGCGTTTTTTCGACCGCTTTCCGGCCCCAAAGACCTGCGTCAGGCTGTTGTGGAACAGTTGCCGCCGGATCAGGCCGCCAGGCATTCACTGATTTTCGATGCTCCGGGCGCTGCAAAACAGCCGGGAGCCAAAAAACTGACGGATATCATTTCCGCAGACAGCATGAAGGCCCGGATTCAGGCCGGATACGAGCAGGGCTATGCCGCCAAAAAGGCCGTGTTTGACGAGCGGATAGCCGACCTGATGCAAAAAGCCGAAGAGGGGAAAGGGAAAATGGCCAGGGAGGGGTTCATGGCTCCGGAACCGCCGCCGGCTGCCGGCCCCCGTCCCATGACCGAAGAGCTGAACGAACGCGCGGATCAGGCCGCGGCCATTCATGCCAAAATGAAACAGATGGGATCGCTGACACCCGATGAGGATGCCAAATTCCAGACAGCCATAGCCAGAATGCGGGAGATCGGCCCCCAATGGGATTCGCAAAAATCCGAAGGAATGGCACGGCTGAAATCCTTTGAGCCGCCGCCCGAGGCCCTGGCCGCATTTGAAAAGGCCGGTATCGATCCCAAAAAATTCAAGCCCCAGCCGCCCGAAATGGTGGCCAAGGCCATGGCCAGCCAGGCCGACCTGACAAAAGCAACCCTGAAAGGTCTTGACCTGTCCGGTCAGGATCTGAGCGGGCTGGATCTGACCGAAGCCCGCATCGATTCATGCCTGTTCAAAGGCACCCTCCTGAAAGGCGCAAAACTGAATGGCGCCATGATCCGGAAATGCGATTTCACCGGTGCGGACCTGTCCGGCGCATCCTTTGGCCGCACGCTCTGCAAGGAGTGCGTATTCCTAAAGGCGGAGATGTCCGGAATTCAGGGAGAAATGCCCGTGTTTCAGGAATGCGACCTGACAGAAGCGGTTCTGTCCAATTCCAGACTCAATCAGGCCATATTCCAGAAAGGCATGTTCACGGGCGTCAACCTGCAAGGGGCCGATCTGAAGCTGTCCATCATTTCGGAAATCAACGCTGCGGGCCTGCGGGCCAATGGCGCCCGGTTTGAAAAATGCGTCTTCAAAAAGGTCGGCCTGGATGGGGCCTCGTTTGCCGGAATTACCACCGATGCCGCCCTGCTGCACACCTGTACCGGCCAACATGTCACGCTGGCGGGGTCCAATCTGTTCAAGTTCCGCATCTCCCACGATTCCTCTTTTCCGGAACTGAATCTGGAAAAAGTCACCTGGAAGCAGGGCTATTGCCGCAAGTCCGACTTGTCCGGATCTGATTTTCGGGAAGCCTCCCTGGAACGAACCATTTTTGAGTCCTGCGACCTGACCCGTGCAAATCTGAGCGGAGCCGGGCTGACCCGCTGTCGATTCTTAAAATGCAACATGGAGGCGGCAGGCCTTCGGTATGCCAATCTGTACCTGGCATCCCTTCGCAAGTCCCGCCTGGTCAATGCCGATCTGCGCGGGGCCAACTGCTTTGGGGTGGATTTCTTTCGGGCCATACTGGGTGAAACCCTTATGGATGGGGCCAACCTGAAACGCAGTCTGCTGGTCACCCATGAAGCGGTTTTGAAACGGGAAGGATTCACAAAATGACACCTGAGTCACAGAAACGTTTCAGCCTGACAGATTTGCGCCAAGCCCTGGATGCCAGACAGTCCATTCAGAACGCCGATCTGTCCGGCCTCGATCTGACCGGCGAGAACCTGCATCTGGCAAACTTCAAGGGCTGCAACCTGAATCAAACGCGATTGGCCGGCCAATGCCTGGAAAAGACCGGCTTTGCAGACTGTTCCTTCAGGGGAGCGGATCTCTCCGGGTGTTCCTTCACGGACATGTTCCTGCGCCGCCTGGATTTTACCGATGCAAACCTCCAAAACACCTTTTTTTTGCGGTGCCACTGCTCCGGTTCCAACTTTACCCGTGCAAATTTCACATCAGCCCGGATTCACTGGACATTTCTGGACCGAACCATCTGTGTCGAGGCCGTTTTCCGTTCTGCGCAATTTTTGAAATCTGTTGGACTGGAAGCAAACCTGACCGGGGCCGACATGCAGGATGCCATCCTGGAGCGGTTGACACTGCGCAAGGCCGTACTCGAGGGCGTGAATCTGCGGAGCGTGACATTCGACAGGGTCAACCTGTCTGCGGCCAGGCTCCCCGGCCATGATTTTTCCGGTCAGAAACTGCGCTCCGTTAACTTCATGGGAGCGGACCTCTCCGGCGTATCCTTTAAAAATGCAGACATATCAACCTGTGTTTTTCAATCAGCCGTGCTTACGGGCGCTCTGTTGGAGGACGTCACGGCCCGCCAATGCATGTTTGCCGGCGCCAACATGGAAAATGTTCGCGCATCCGCTGGCGATTTCACCCAGTCCTTTTTTGGTGAGGCAAGTTTATCCCATGCCGATTTTCGCAAGGCTTCCCTCAGGGACGCCAAATTCACCCGGGCCAAAATCCTCGAAGCCGCCTTTATGGACGCGGACTGCTTCAACAACGATTTCAGTCATGCCGATCTGAGCGGATCGGATTTTTCCCGGGCCAATCTATATCTGGCCTGTATGCATATGACGGTTCAGGAAAAAACTGTATTCACCGGCGCAAATACCCTGTATCTGCGCGGACCGGACCCGGATATGGCCGAGGCGGAAGCTTTCCGTCCGCCGATTCAACACGATAAAAACAAGAGGTCATGATGCAAGAAACATATTTGTCTGACAAGGAGCCGGTTGTGTTCTCCGGACACGAAGTCATCCGGGATATATCCGGACCGGATCAGCGTCTGGTCCGGGCGCGAATTCTGGTAGCCGAAAAAGAACTGTTGATGGCCATGACCGGGTCGGGAGCAATTTCCTGCAAAACCGCCACAAGCTGCCTGGTGCAACCGGAAGCCGGAGATGTGGTGCTGGTGTCCCTTCCGGAACAGGGCGGAGATGTTGCCTATGTCCTGGCTGTGCTGGAGCGGTTGGAAAACAATTCGGTCATGCGCCTTGATCTGGGTTCGGGGGCACGCTTAACCGCTGAAAATGGCCCGGTGGAAATTGCCGCCGGGACTGACCTACGTCTCAGCGCCGGAAACCACATGGAGGCGTCGGCGCCGGACATGTCCTTTGTCTCATCGTCCGTACGCTGGCTGACCCGGATCTTTTCACTGGTGGGGAAGACCGTGGAGGCTGTCTGCTCGGTATGGCGGGAATCCAGCAGGGAACGGGAAACGACAACCGAAACATGGGTCCAGCGACTGGGGGACTGCCATCGCCATGTTCAGGATCTGGATGAAACCCAGGCCGGCACAAGCCGCACCCTGGCACGGGAAACGGCCCTGCTGCACGGCCGGGTAACCTATGTTCAGGCCGAAGAATTTGTAAAGGTGGACGGCCAGGAAGTCCATCTGGGATGACATGGGGTGTGAAGCCATCCTGTCAATCATGTGAATCCTGTCCAAAAAACGTTGTCAAGCCACACAAGGAGCAAACATGTTTCAATTGAATATGGGCTGCGGGATGGATTTTGCGTTTCCGGATGTCTGCCTGACACCCACCCCGGTGGGACCGGTACCGGTTCCCTACCCCAACATGGCCTATTCCGTGACCTCATCACCGGCCGCATACACCATTTTGATCGAGTGCATGCCGGCCCTGAACCAGCTATCCGAAGGACTGGTCAGCGTGGGAGATCAACCCGGGGTTGCATTGGGTTTGGTGTCACACATGGAGGCCGGCGAGGCCCAGTACATGCTGGGCTGCTTCACCATTTTTGTGGATGGCCCGCCTGCCCAACGCCTGACCAGCGTCACCGGCCAGAATGCGATGGGAATGACGCCCAATGCCGTGGGGATGTGCGCCGTCCCCAGTCAGTTCACGGTACTCACCCTGGGCTGAGAAAAGTCATCCTGTATCAGTCAGGAGAATAATTTTTTGTCCAAATCTTCCTGGAAATATTTTGAGAGATATCTTTCCATGACGACTATTTCGTCATATATTTTTAAATAGTCATGACTTTTTCGGAATTGAGTCCGGAATATCGTTTTCTGAAAAATATGATCGCCTGAAAGGAATTTTATGAAACTCAGCACCGCAGTAAGGCCGGTCGAA
The DNA here is from genome assembly GCA_050179135.1 of Desulfatirhabdiaceae bacterium. Taxonomy (GTDB): domain Bacteria; phylum Desulfobacterota; class Desulfobacteria; order Desulfobacterales; family Desulfatirhabdiaceae; genus UBA4064. The sequence goes on from JBFXFK010000002.1 coordinate 9,006, forward strand.
TTTCTTGAAAATCATGATCGGTCTATCCCAACGTCAAAACCGTCACCTGACTGGGGCAGAGGCAACAGCCCGGGGTGTTCGGCATCACCCCGACCTCGTTCTGGCCGGTAACGCTGGTCAGCCGCTGGGCAGGCGCCCCATCCACAATAATCGTAAAACAGCCAACCATATAACTGGCTTGCCCGTCCATCACATGAGACACCACCCCGCCCATCACCCCGGCACAATCGCCAAAACTGACCAACCCCTTGGACATCAGGTTGATTGACGGCATGCAATCGACCAGAACCGTGTAAGCCGCGGGTGCTGTTGCCGCAGACATGTTGATATCCGGATAGGGTATGGGGGTGGGAACAGGCCCGACCGGTGTGATGCAGACATCGGGAAACCCCAGATTCATTCCGGCGCCCTGACTCAGCATGAACATAACATGACCTCCTTTCTATCCCAGATTGATCTGTTCGGCATTGATGGTGACCATTTCCTCGGCGACATGCATGGTGTTTTTGGCATGCATGGTCAGATTTGTCTCGACCAGATATCGGGTCGATCCGGTCTGAATCTCTTCATGGTCCTTCACAAACCGGAATGCATCGGTCAGCCGCTCGGTCAGGCGGTTTACAATGGTTTCGACCCGCCCCGAGACAATCTTCATCTCCCTGATCCGGCTGTGAAAAAACCGTCCCAAAACAGACAGATGTTCACAGGTGACATCAGCCCGTTTTGTTTGAATGTGCAGGGTATCCGAAGTCATGTCGATTCCCCGGGGTGTGGCCATAACAACGCCGTTATCCGCCAAAAGGGACAGGGACCCCCTGTTGACCCGAAGACAAAGCGGCCCGTCAAATGCCAATTCCGTTTTTGGAGACGACGCCTCCCCCTTCAAGAGAACCGACAGGATAAAGCAATCCCCACCGGTATCAACAGACAGCAGCACCCGGTCCGTAATATCAGGCCGGACCAGACAACTGGCGGCCAAACGGGCCGGGTAATCCCCGTAAGCGGATCGCACCACAAAGCCCCCCTCCCTTTCTCCAATGACCGTTCCGTATTCCAGGACCGGCTCGACTCCGGAATGCTTGACTGCAAGCTGCAACATGATGTCTCCATTTGTATTTGAAATATGAATTTTCAGATTTGGTCCCGGGGCGGCATCCAGCGTTCCGCTTCTTCCAGTTCACTGTCTGTACCTTTGACTAGAAGCATGTTGGCGCCCGACCAGTTGGTATGGTCCTCGATGACCCGATGCAGTTTGGCGCCATATAAACTGGCGCCGGTAAAGTCCGCACCGGTCAGGTCGGCATGGGAAAAATCGGCATAGTGGCACCGGGCATGATTAAACCGGGCCACACGGCAGACCGCTCCGGTAAAAACGCCGTTGATGATCGTGGCATTTGAAAAATTGGCCTGAGAGACATCGGCTTCCCCGAAAAAGGCATGGGACAGATTGGCGTCACTCAGGTCCGCTCCCCGCAGAATGGCCCCTTTGAACAGACTGTTCTGGGCAAAGGCGCCAACCAGTTTGGCTTCGGTCAGATCGGCCTCCAAAAAATGGGAATAGGCCATTTTGGCGCCCGTAAAATCGGCCCGACTGAGATTGGCCTGGGCCGCATTCACCTGAATAAAATTGGCATTCCGGAAATCCTGATCCGCCAGATTGCATCCCTGGAAAAGAATCTTTTGGAAATGGGCGCCCTTGAAATTGGCCCCTGTCAGATCCGAACCATTGAACATGACTTTCAGCAAATCGGCATCGGTGAAGTCTGCATCCATCAGCCGGGAATGCTGCATCAGTGCCTTTTCAAAGCGGGTTTTGACAAAGCGGGCCCGGGTCAGGTCCGAATGCTGCATCAGGGTCCAACTGACAAGTGTCCCGGAAAAATCAGCGCCGGCCAGACAGGATTCCATGAGCAGGGTCTGGTTAAGCGTGGCCTCCCGAAAATCGGCCCCCGCCAAGTCCATCTTCATGAGGTGGAGCTTGGTCAGATCGGTACCGATAAACCGCACGCCGGACAGGTCACACCGGCGAAACCCGGTTTTCAGGATATGGGCGCGGGAGAGATCCGCCCCTTTGAGGCATATTTTCTCAAAGCGCCCGCCGGTCAGATCACAGCCGGACAGATCGATTCCGGCCAGATCCTGCCCTTCGATTGTTTCATTACGCCCAATCGCATCGAGAACATCCTGGCGGGTCATGACAGATGTCCCTCATCTTTCAGAATATCGGTCCAGCGATGCAATAGGGACCATTTGATATTGGCATTTTCCATGTGAGTCTGTCCCAGGGTTGTTTTGTAAAAATCAACGGAAAAGAGATTGGCCCCCCGCAGGTCCGTGTTGACCAGCCGGGACTTGCGCAGGGACCCCATGAACAGATTGATATGGCGCATGTCAGCCCCTTCCAGGTTGCATTTGGAAAACCGGCTGCCTTTGGCGGCAATGCCGTAGAAATTGCATAGCGAGAGATCGCAGTTTTCCATCAGGGCAGAATCGAAAGAACTTCCGGTGAATTGACTGCCCGAAAGATTGGAATCCCGAAAACATCCCTGAAAAAGCTGAATATCCCGAAAATCCGCACCGGGCAAGGCTGTCTGGTTTCCCATGCGGCCCCTGTCGAGATCAGCGCCGCGAAAAATCACGTTTTCTCCGGTTACCGTCATTAAAATCGTTGCGGGAAACGCGGCCAGGGAAAAGTCTGTACCGGTGACCGTCAGACGCCGCAGCATGCACTTGGTGAACCGGGCCTCCCGAAAATCGGCAGCCGAGGCGTCGGCATCGGAAAAGATGGAGAGCTCGGACCGGGTTCCAGTCAACCGCGCCCCGGTCATGGGGCTATTCATCAGGGAGGTCATGTAAAGGATGGCTCCGGAAAAATCCGCTTCTGTCAGATCCGCTTCCTTCAGGGTGGTTTGGGACAGATGCGCCTCCTGAAGGCTGGCGCCAGTCAATTTCGACTTGATGAACATGCCCTTTTCCAGACGGCTTTGTTTCAGGGAGGCCTGTGAAAAATCCGCCTCCTGGGCCATGATTTGCGTCAGGTCCGCGCCATCAAGATTGGTATCCACAAATCGGGTCTTCCGGCACTGGGTCTGGTGCAGATCGATCCCGGGCAAATCAAGGCCGGACAGGTCCACACCGGAAAGATTGGCAAAGGCCAGGCTTTCTCCCCGGCTGTACATGGCGATGACCTCTTCCCGGGTCCGCTTGACCATGCGATCCGTATCCATGCCATATTCCAGAAATTTTGCCTTGGCCGCGGCGGGCATCTCCTGTGCCTTCACTTTGGCAATGGTTTCGGATGCGGTCTGTTTTGCCGCTTCCAGTTTGGCCATGCCTGCCGCGAACCGGACTTCGGCTTCCTGACCCGCTTTCCGTATCCGGGCGGCCTCTGCCCGAATGGTCTGTTCGCTCTCAGGTGTCAAGGCTCCGGCTGCATCGATCTTGGGGATCTGTTCCAGGAGTTTGTCGGCCATGGCATTACCGGATGCGGCCATCCCGGGAGCCGGCTCCGGATTTGACAGGGGCTTCAGGACAATATCCGGGTCAAAGCCCGCCCTGGTAACCGCTTCCCGGGCCTTGTCCATCGCCTGTTTTTCCACACCGGTCCGCAGGGCCTGAACATCTCCGATCTTTCCGTCCAGATGCGCCCTGATCGCCGCACCGGATCGATCGATGATGGCCTGCACATCAATTTTTGGGACAGGAACGGTCAAATCATCCGGATTGGGATGTTTTCCCGCGGCCGGAAGAACCGGCGCCACCCGATGCCGTTTGACAAACTCCGAAGGCATTGCCGCCATGATCCAGTCCCGGATGTCGATGCCCAGTTTTCGGGCTTCAAAAACCGTTCGGCCTTTGGGCAGGGGATATGCCTGAGCGTTGGGATAGGCTTTGATCCATGGTTCCGCGTCCTTTTCGGCAGATCCTGCGGGAAGGACAACCAGAAAAACCGGAGCGTCACAGATTATGTCTGCGGCATCCTTTCCCGGCCGGATGTCCGGGGTTTCCAGGACAACAAAGGAACAGGCATCGCCAATTTCCTGATTCACATAAATCGCCTGCAATTCATCGGAAATGCAAACCACCGGCGCCCCATCCCCGCACCGGTAAAACAGCGGAGTTTCATCCGAACCATCAATGACTTGGCCAGCCGGAATCAACTCCCCGGTTTCCCAGCCCCAAGGCAATATCAGCAGACGATTGAGAACAGCATCCTCAAATCGCGGCAAAACCAGACCCGGCGGCAGGTCCAGATCCAGCACCCGCCCAGGCCGGTCCGGGCAGGGTTTCAGACCCCACAATGAGCGGTCGTCGATTCGAAGCGCCGGATGGATTCCCAGCCACGCACGGGCAATGCTGCGCGGGTTCAAACCCAGGCGATGAAGCGCCTGAAGCATGGCCGGGCTGTCTTCCAGATTGCGGCGGCACTGAATGGCAAACGGAAATCCCTGATCGTGCCAGGGATTGACGGATGGTTTTTCCGGCAAAAAATGATCCGGATCGATGCCCGCCTCATCCAGGGCCGCTTTGGGAACCTGCTGCGTCATCTGTTCGGAAAACGACTTCAGAGCCGTTGTTTTGGCCGTATCCACACGGGACATGGCCGCCTCCAGTTGCTTCAGATCCCGGTCGATATCCCGGGACATCCCCGAAAGCTTGCCGCGCATCCGGTCAAACATCGTCAGATCAATCCGGCCCAGATGACCATATTCCGCCTGCATGCCACGGGAATGGACCTCCAGGCGGTCCAGAAGCGCCATGCTGTCCTGAATCACCTGCTGTCCTTTGGCGGCAGTTCTGGCCGGAGAAGACGGCATGACCGGCGCCTTGCCGGTGGCTTGGCGGATGGCGGTTTCGATGTCTTCGGGGATACGTTTGATCCGTTTCATGGCATTTCCGACTTTTTTGGCGCCGGCTTCCAGTGCCGCAGTATTGATCGTAACGGTCCGATCCGCGGCCTTTCGCTGGGCTTCCAGATAATATTCCATTGTGCCGGGCGGGTCTGACATCCGTTCGGTTGCGACAAAAATCCGGGATACATCCGCATATTCCTCGTCAAAAATCTCCGTCGTCCCCCGATACACGACCACCCCCCGCAGAATGGACGGGAAAAGCCATACGGTATCGGCCCGGGTCGGAACATCCTGAAAAATTTCGGTTTCCGATTTCGGTTCCTCCTTTTTCGTGACAAAACAGCGGATGCGCAACCCCGGCAGGAATGACGATATCCGGGGCATGTCCGGATGCATGTTAACGATTTCGATGGTTTCATCGCCCCTGAAAAAACCGGAAAGGTACTGGTCTTCGGGCGCGCAGTTGAAATACTCCCAGTTCATGTCATCCGGAAACCAGGGCCAGTTCTCCCTGAGCCACTTGTCGTCGTAGGTTCCGGTTTTTTTCTGGCGCTGGGGCCACATCATGTCCAAAGGGCCGAAACCGCCCGGTTCCGCCTCCTGATCCGGAGAGACGATCAGGTTCCCGGGATATTCGATGTTGGGCAGGGGAATCACGGACTGCCCGCCATCTTTTTCCTGTCCCCGAATCCCTTTTCCGGTGGGATTCTTTTCAAATCCGTCTCCGCCGAAGGCGTTGGACCAGATGACCGGCATTTCGGAAAAAGGCAACGGGTCCGTCAGGGTGTACATGCCATAGTTTTTTTTCCAGAACCGGTTTCCGTAAACATGAAGCGTTTTCTGAAGTTCTCCCACCTGAACCGATACCAGCGAGGCGGGTCGTGTCGTTCCCCGCGGGGCAAAACACGAACCCGTAACCAGCATCTCGCCACGGGGCTTGGGCATCCCCGCATCCAAAAGCGGGGTGGGTCTGAGATGATCCGGGATGGTTTTCCACAGGTCCTGCTCGGTCAAAGGAGATTCCGGTGCCATAAGATCGAGGTATAGCATGACCGTCAGGGTCAGGTACAGGCGGTCGCCGATGCCGAAGGATTTGATCAGCAGGCTGTGCTGGTGCTGCTTATATATTTTCATGGCATCACAGAATGCTTTTCAGGGCGGTCAGTTCGCTGGATTCGGCGGTAATTTCATTCTTTGATGCGGCATTGACCAGTACGGAGGCTGCGGTTTTGACCGATGAACCAACCGTTTTCACTTCTGCACCAATGGCTTTTGTACAGTCTGCCACAAAATCAAGATCTTCGGCAAGGGTATTGATGCGGGCTCCCAGTACCCGGTTTGATTCGGCAACTGCTTCAGTTTTTGCGGTCGTAACTTCCGCTTTTGTCGCCAGAGCCGATGTCCGCTCCACAATGGCCTCGGTGTATCCCGCCGTGATCTGGGCCTTCTGATTGACCAGTTGCGTCACCAGATCACTGGCCTCGATCTTGGTCCCCAATGCCTGATTGACCGTGGCAATTGCACGGGAATTTGAAATGGCGGTTTGAAGCTTTTCTCCATCTATGGCCGTATAGGTGGAGGCCAGATGGACTTTCAGGGAATTGGCCCGGTTCTGGGGACCGATCTGAAAATTCCATCGCGGACCAATGGTGGTGTCTGTCCGGATAAGGCCGACAAATTTATTGTCATCGCCGATTACGGCGGCCGTATTCTCTCCAAGGATAAGGGTATTGGACATCTGGCATTTGACATCATAAAAACTTCCGGTTGAAATCGTGATGCCGTCTTTGGTTGCAACCGCGGTATTGTCGGGCTTTGTATACTTCCAGTCCTTCCAGGTATCCCAGTTGGAAGGGGGGTCATTCGGTGCGCCGATCCGGATGAAACTGTCCTTTTTGGGCGTGTGCATGAGAATCCGTTCACTGCCTTCCGCGTCTTCGATGGCGATCTTGTTCTGACCGCCTGTCTGGATGACGGACATGGTCTGGTTGTCGGAGTTGACCGGGCTGGGTGATTCGGGATTGGGGATGGCGCCGGCAATAACCGGCCGATCGGGGTCCGCCTCGATAAAGGTCAGGAGGACTTCTGTCCCCTTGTGAAGCGGAGCATGAAATCCCATGCCCGGACCCGCATACGGCTGCATCATCCGCAGATAGGCCGATGCTTTCCCCCCGCTGCGTCCCGACAGATCGAAAGGCATGATCACCTTGTACCGGCCATGCTCGTCCAGTTCGGCATACTGACCCGACCCGGCGGCATCGATTTTGGCAGACAGGCTCCCCGATATCTGCGGTTTGGGCGCCTTCCGTTCGGGCCGAAACTGGATGTCTGACGGGATACACATAAACGTGTTCCGGTAAAACAGATTGTCACCATCGGCCAGGTTCTGAATCCCCAGCCCGCTGATCAGATACCGCTCCTGACTGCCTTCATGATGAACCGAAACCGTCAGATAGGACCGGTTGAATTCCCGACGGTAATGCCTGTCCAGGGTAAACAGATAGCCCGGCCGAACCGCCGGAATGGCAGACATGCCATGAAATATCTTTTCCCGGCACCGGTATTCCTCTGCCCGAACTCTGGCCAGCCGGTCCCCCTCATTTTTATCCGGAAAATGTTCCCCGTACAAATAAATTTCACCCCGTCCCCTGTCCTGCACCTGGGCCTGACTCTGCAAATCCAAATCCGGCTTCATGTAATTGTAATCCTTCACCAGCACCTTTTTGGGCAGCGGGCTTTGTTTGAGGGTAAAGGTATTCACTATCTGTCCCACAGATGAAGAATCCAGCCCCGACGGAGATGAATAATAAAAGGTCTCATGCCCGGGCAGGGCCGTATGGGCAATATGGGTATCCGATGCAATCATTTTTTCGCTGGTGTCACTCTGCTCAAACCAGTAATATGCGCCTTCCCGCTCCATCCATCGGGAAACAAACCCAAAGTGGGATTCCCCAAACTGACACACATACTCACATGAAGATCGTTTTTCCTTGAAGCGCAGATCAAAATCCAGCCCCTGGGACAGCCCGCCATCCTGCAGCACGGCCGTCAGAAACTGATCCAGGCGTTTGTCCAGAAAGACCTGATTGTGATGGGTCAGCGTCAACCACCACAGTTTGGGGCGCAACTCGGCCCTGTAAAAAATATAACTCCCGGCCTGATGCAGTTGTTCAAATGATGACAGGATACCGTTAAAGGGCAGGTCCGGGCCGTTGCTGAACTTTCCCTTGATTGTAAATGTGGCCGGATTCTGAAGCACCTGTGTCAGGTCGATGTCCTCCTTTTCGGATATCAGCAGAATATCAAACCGGTACAGGGTGGACAATCCCTCATCTCCCGTATAGCGCACCACGCTGAATGTGTCTTTGGGCATCCCCTGACTGACAAACGTAAACGCGTTTTCCATCAGTTTTGGCATGAATTCTTTTCCTTCCAACTGAATAATACTTGAGTTTTCGATATTTGTTCTTTAATAGATATTCTTTAAATATATCAAATAGATAGCTTTTTATGAAATAGATATTAAATCAAACCGGGTAAAAACTGTATTTTTTGATATTAAATCAAATCAATATGTTAGTTTAAAAAAAATAATCAAACAAACCATCTTTGCACCTGATTTATCTTGTCAAGAGCTAAAATTCAAAAACTCAAGAAATTTCATGTCGCAACCCTCCATTTGCAATCAACGCGGGTTATTCTTAGAAAAAAGAGGCAGGGACCATATGCAGACGTCTGGAATGGCATCCATTCTGTCATCAGTATTTTTCATTCCTGGAGGCGAGCAAGCCGTATCCCGGATTTCCATCCCCGGACCGGATCGGCAAATGACCATTTCCGGATTTGGAAAGTCAGGCTAAGATGGTTGTGATGTCCCCATTTTTATTTCAATGGAGATCTATGACTTGGGTATCGTTATGACAAATCCATTCTGGCTGGTCGTGATGGTCGGTATATTGCCCTGAGTCCGGGCCGGATCTCTGAAATGAAACACAATTCGCAAAAATGTTTCATGGTCGCCCAGAACGACCTGGTTGATGAATCCGTTGGGCAGTTTATTGAAGCGTCGGGTTTTGTTGTGCCATTTGCCCGGAAGGTCGATCACCCAGCGGGCCGGGTTGTTGAAATAACTCACCGTGATGTCATGAATTTTCTGGTCTGTTGTAAAGGTCGCCACAAATCCGTTTTTGATTTCAGCAAATTTGTGGGCAGTCAGTTGAAACGGTTTGTCATGCCGGGGAGTGTCCGAGCCAGTCTGTTTCGGCACTGCCGGTTTTGAGATCGGCGCCACAAAAGCCTGTGAATGCCGGGTGTTTTCCGTTACAGTGGCATGGTTGGCCATATTTTCCAGTTTCTGGCCGGTTTGCTCCAGTACCTTTCCGGCTCCCCGCACCATGTCCTGTTCCTTCTGAAAAACGGTTTCCTTCAGCCGCGAAACCGCCTGCCCAATGACAACGAAGGGATTTACATGTTTCGCCGTCAGGGCTTCGGGAATCAGACCCACATCCCGGCCTGCCGCCAGAACAAAAAAAGTGACAACCGAAATCAAAAAAATGAGCAGCATGAACCAGGAGGCACGGGAAGAATGAAAATTTCTCATGGAACATCTCCTCCCGACGCTGAAGCAGATGGGGTTTCGGATTTGGTATTTGATGTCTCAGTAACCGGCGGTATCTTTTTTTTGATGACGGTATTGGGTTCTGTCTTAAAAATCAGTGTCGAGTCGGACATCAGTCCGCCGCCCAGTCCATCCCAGCAGTGTGTCGCCTGATCCGGTACGCGCAGGGGAGGATAATCTTCGATGGCCAACACGGGTTCGGCGCCTCTGATGGTGTAGTTCACCTGTATTTCGGTTACGCCCAATCCATCCAGAATGCTTTTTTGCTGGGGAAAATCAGCCGGTGTAAATGTTTTGCTGCCGCTCCGGAACAGGCGCAGAAAATCCCGGAAACCCCATTCCCCGGTCCAGGTCTGACGTAACACGGCTTCCCGAAACTCGATCTCGAGCGTCACCTCCCCGCAGGTCAACGGTTCCCACACCATATCGAGGGAATCCGGATAATTGTAGTTTTCCAGTTGCTGGGGCTTTGACGCACACTGAAGGGTCAGGGTGACCAGATAGGGCTCACTTTTGGCTTCCAGGTTGACATTGGTTGGCAACGTGCTGATGGAAACCGTGTATTTGGGCTGAATCTGTTGACGCCGGATCGATCCCTGATCCAGAAATTTCAGAAACTGGCTTCGAAATGGAAATGATACGCCAATCCAGGAACCGGCAGACCAGCCCTGGCGGTCCCGACGCAAAAACGGGCTTGCCGGGCCGCTGACAAATGTTTTGACAACCCCCTGATCGCCAAACAGGGTGATCCACAACTCATGTTCCGGAACGCTGGATGTCTCGGCCACAACCTGGGATTTCCAGAGTTCGTTCAGACCACAGGCGGTTTCATAGGTGGCGAGCGACACCAGAAAATGCATCGGACCTTCCATGAGACGCCAGAACGGCTCCTCGTCTTTGGTCCCCTTGCCCACCAACTGCCGCATTTTGGCAACAGCTCCCCGAGCCTCTTCAACTGGTGATGGCTGGCCTCCGGCAGCAGATTTTCCGTAATTTTGGGATGCAAACCGAAATGCCGCATCCACAGATGCCGTCACCGGCAAAAAGGCATCCAACTGCTTCATGTACTCCTCAAAATCCGCCACAGCCGAGAGAAGGGTTTCCAGCCGATCGAGTCCGGCTTCCAGTTTTTCAATTCTGGAGCGTATTTTTTCATCCAGGGCTGCTTTTTTCTGCCCGGCCCGGTAATGATGAACCAGAACACCAAAGCGCTTGGGCAGGGAGGCAAATCCCGGATGGGGATCGATATTTTTTAGTGCCTCAAACTCGATTTCCATGCGGTTGATCAGATTGAAATACGGATTGTCCAGTGTCGCCATGCTGGCGCCCGTACCCAGCCAGTCCTCCCGGGTCAGAAGTTTGTGCATGCCCAGATGAAAATCCTGCGCAAACAGCATCCATTCGTGGTAAAAGCGTTTGGCATACCATTCCCAAAAAGCCGCGGACTGCTGTTTGAAGGATTCGGGATTGGTGACGGCCATGGAGACCTGGGCCAGCAGATTTTCGACTTCAATTTTGCCTTGGGCCGTAAATGCTCCGGAAACAAACCCGGCATTTTCAATATGCCCCAGCCCTGCCCAGAAATCATCCAGCGTGATCGGCTTCAGGTTGGGGAGCGTTGCCGCCCAATCGGTCAGCCAGTGCAGATCCCTGCTTTCCGTTTCGATGATCCGGGTGCTCCAGACCTGAAGGTCGCGGCGTTCACGGGTCAACAGTCCCAGGTCTTCCTCCCATGCCGCATAGGATCGGTACATGTCCGGAAAAAACGTGGCGACCTCGGGCAGACGCCCGCCAAAAGACAGCGCCAATGCCTCGATCGGTGCATCCTGGGCCGACGTGGCGGGCATGGGGCGTCCGGATTCACGCGCCTTAAGTGTATCGACCCGCCAGACCAGATATTTCAGGTATGTGGACAGGTCGTTTTCCTGCCCGTAGATGTTCTGGTCGGCAAACCGGCTGTTCATGCTTTTGTCGGTTGGATCCAGCACGGCCGTACGAAACCAGTGGTTATAATGCCGCTTGAGAGCGGTCAGGGCATCCTGTCCCTGGGTAAGTCCCATACCGGGCCACAGGCTGTGACCCATATTTTTTTCCATTTCTGCAATTTTATCCCGAAGAAGGCCCAGTGTCACCATATCCCCGGCCAGATTTTTTCCCACATCCGGCGCCCGGGAGCAGACCTGATAGACGGGTTCCATGGACTGCCGGATCTTGAAATAGCTGAAACTGGTCAGGCCGACTCCGGCCAGAAGGAGCAGGAGCCAGGCTGCCAGCCCCAGATTGAACGTGGCTTTCCGCCAGGACAGATATTCTTTCAACTGTTTGAATTTGTTACGGTCAACCGGTAAAATCAGATCGAAAAAATCGTGAAGGAACAAACCGTCCATGGTATTGGGTAATCGCCATTCACGGTTTTTGAAGCTTTCGAGCTCACCCAGAATTTCAGTCCGGGCAAGGCCGGACTGCTGGGCGCTGGAAAAAAAGACGCCTCTCAGAAAGGGTGTTTCCAGATACGTGCTTTCATGAAAGGCCCCTTCGACAAACGCCTGGATGAAAGGGGCCAGACGGTCAAATTCATCCGGAAACAACGCGGCTTTGCCGCTGGACTTTCCGGCCCGCTCGGCCAGCAGCAGTCGCATTTCCTTCAATCTGCGGGAAACATGAATCAGTGTGTCTCTCAAAAAGGCGTCCGGGGTTTGACCCTCTGTAACATTCAAAAGGCCCAGGGCCTGGCCCCGTTCTGGTTCCGGCAACAGTTCGGCCAGAGCCGTCATGCCCAACACCAGATCCAGCTTGGTCACCAGCAGATAAATTGGAAACCGGGCGCCCATGACCCGCATCAGTTGATCGACCCGTTTGCGGATAAAGCGACCGTATGCGGTCAACGCATCGGTATCACCTTTCAGCAGATAATCTGTCGGCAATGTGACAATCAGGCCATTCAACGGTTCTTTTCGGCGATATTTGGCCAGCAGGGTCAAAAAGCTTTCCCATTCCGTCGTATCACTGTCCTCCAGGGGAACCGCATAACGACCGGCTGTATCCAGAATAATGGCTTTTTCAAAAAACCACCAGTCGCAGTTGGCTGTCGTGGCAATGCCCCGGGTCGGTCCGGCGTCTGTCAGAATGCTGGACAGGCGGGCTCTGGCAATGGCCGTGGATTTTCCCGATGCAGACTCGCCAAAGATCATGAACCAGGGAAGGGAATACAGGGGATCGCCACGATCCCGCAGCCGGGATGCCCGAAGGGTTTCAATGGCGTGACGCCAGCGTTCCTGAAGTTCTGTCAGACGTCTTTTTTCATGTGCCGGCGCCGCATCGATGGCCCGCTGATCCTGTTCCACCACCCGTTTGACAAATTTCTCTTCCCGTCTGCGATAGTAGAATCTGCGAAAAAACAGACAGACAACGACCAGGCAAAAGACACCCGCCAGCACAATGGCCACAGTCCAGCGCGGCCATCCCTGGTGGTCTGCCAGCAGAATCGCACCCAATACGGTTCCGGCGATCAGGGCGAGCAGCAGAAAGATTTTGAGAGCGGTGATCAGAAATTTTCCCATTATGCCAGGGCCTTCAGCCATTGATTGACAAATGCGGACAAGAGGGATGTATAAATCCAGTAAACGCCGGCGGCAACAATCAATGGTGCGCCAAAAAAGATGCCGACCGTCAATATCGGGGACAGTCTCAGGCGTGATGGCATGATCTGCTGCGGCGCGTATATCTCCGGGAACAGATAATCGGTTTCCGGTTTCAGATCGCCCAGCACCAGATTGAGATTCTGGCGAATGATTCCGGTCAGCCGGATCCGGTCCTGCACGTCATAATACCGGCCTTTGAATCCCATGGTCAGACAGGCGGCATAGACTTCCAGAACCTGACGCAATTCCTGGTCAGGAGGGGTTTGCAGATGATCAAAAAACGTCGCGTCGTCCATTTTCTGTTCAGTCATCCGATTGCACAGTGCGTCCAGCCGGTGATAGAATTCCTCACCGGCATTATCGGTATTGAAACGCCGGCGTTGCAGTTTTTCCTTCATCCATTCGGTTCGGCCACTCCAGGATGAATCCAGAACGGTTTCATCCGCAAACGCACAGACTGCAAACAGGGCATCGGCCACATATCCGGCGTTCATGTCTGCCAGTTTGGATACCGCATGATCCAGAAGCCGGTTCATGTCCGATCTGGCCATCTCGAAAGACAGATCGGACAGCTCATTTTCTGAAGCCAGCATGGATGAAAATGCCAACGCCGGCATAAACTGATCAATCAGCATGATGGACTACCTCGACAATACGGCCAGTTGTGCTTCCATATCGGACGGCGCTTCATTCCAATACATGGATATGCTGCCGCCCTTCAGGACATCGCTCCACAATGGACTTTCACGGCCGATACGAAAGTACAGGGCCCCCCGTCTTCTGGGCAGTCCCGCCGGCGGGCCTTCGGATATGGACAACGGAATTCCCGGCAGTGCACGAACCAGGAGCGACGCCATGCCACTGGTGGCGGAAAGTTTCAGCAGTCGGGCAGCCGAATCCCGCATGGTGTGCGGTTCGGACAGTTCCGAATACAGTAAAAGCCAGAACTCGGAACCGGTGGAAGCCGCTTCAGCCAGCACATGGTGGGGTAATTCGGCAGTCCAGTAGGGATCATGGAATTCAAACCGGGTCACAAAACGCGGCCCGGCAGAAATGCCATCCAGGAGACTGACCGCGGCATCCCGAATCCGGCGGAAACACTTCCCCAGGTCCGAATGGTTGTATGCAGGCACCAGCCGGTCATCCTGGCTGGTCTCACCCATCGCGCTGACATCCAGGGAAAAGACAGACAGTTCGGCAACCAGTTCGCGCAGCATGCCATAGGCGTCCCACGGTGACAGACTGTCATCATCGACTGCGTGATCGATCCGCGCCGCAAACCGCGACAGGGTCCGCAGCCCCATCAGCAAAATCGTCAATTCGCCTGTTTCCGCCCCCCGGCCCGTCAGATTTTTGTAACCTTCCAGCTCCCGCGCTTTTCCCAGAACATGATCCCGCACTTCTTTCAAGATGCCGGACAGCAGAGACGATGCGTTCAGGGTCAGGCAGGGCGGCACAAATGAAACATCCGCCACGATTTTATCCCCGTCCCGCATCAGGCGCGCAACGGGAATCAGATCCAGATCACCGGCCTGGGGGATCTCGGGCTCGATGATCAGGTTCAGCACATGGGAAAGCCGCCGGATCTGGGCGATTGGGCCATTGCTGTAGAGATCCGGGACACTCTCGGTTCCAGACAACACCGCAAACCGGGTCGATGCCGCTGCCATTTCTGCGGCGGTGTCGGCCACGGTGACATTGGGTTCTCCGGGTTTCAATGCCCGGATACCGATATAGGCCATCAACGCCCCGTCAACCGGTATGTCATTGATGGATATCTGTCGGCCCGAACACACCGCGTTTTCGGGATACCGGATCAATTGACCATACCCGGGAAACAGCAGGCTGACGGCATTGATTTCCAGGCGTCCGGCTGCCAGAGCTGCTTCGTTGACGGCGCAGGCCGTAATGCCCCAGAAATGGGGACGGATGGCCGCCAGCATCGGCGCCAGCGCCATGACAGCCTGACGGTTGAGAAGCTGAAAATGCTGGGGCTGCAGAAAAAGCCCCTGATGCCAGTAAATGGGACCTTCGGACATTATTCGACTCCCATGCGTTGAATGGAATTGGCCCCCAGCAGAATGTTCATGGTCAATCCACCCGGATTATAGACATCCGCGGCCCACGGCGTCCATCCGTCCCGGCCGGTTGTGACCGGAAAAGAATAGAGTGTTGTCACCAGACCGGGCTGCAGGTCATTGAATCCGGCCACCAGGGCCATATACTGGGCGCCCTCTGCCCGGTCGAGGGTCAGGGTCGATTTTTGACCCGGACTCACAAAATGCCGTTCCACATGAACCACGGTGGGATCAAAGCGGGCACATTTCAACAATTTCAGAATTCCGCCGGCATTTGATGCCAGTTCCTGAAATGCCGCAGGTGCATTCAACTGGTAAATGCATAGCAGTACATTGTGGGAATAGCCCTCATAGGTGTTCAAATCCGAAGTTGCTGTCAGATTGAGGACCAGACCACCCGGCAGATAGGTCCATTTGACCTGATCCGGACTCTTGGCGTTCTGATTGACGGCCCAGGGTTTGTCCGGCTGTTTGGGATCAGGCGGGGGATATCCATGACAGGCAGATAAAATCAGCATGGCAGTCAATGCCAGTGTCATCAGAACCCGGCTGACGGAAATTGTGTTATCCTTCATCATCTCTCTCATTTGGCTGGTATGCGTGCGGCAATAAAGCACATCAGAATTGCCGTCCGATGCCGTGCATTGTTGGGTGTTTGTGATTTTCCGGATTAAATCATTGCTCATTTCAATTGGCAAATTTTTCATTGCATATCTCCGGATTGACGATATCACATGCCTGAATAACCGGGCTGCCTGGTTTTATCAATCCCGATCACCCCTGGAATTCACGTCCATCCGATCGCCACCACGTCCAGGGTTACGCCGTCAATATCGGTTCGGGTCGTCAGCTTATCCAGAACGCTCTTTTCATCGGTCGGAACGAACAGGGCCAGGGTCACTGCATCCAAACCCAACTTTTTCCCATAATCCGCCGCCTGAACAATGGCTTCCCGGGTTTTGCCAGGGCTTCTGAAGCTCTTCACCTCGATAATGCCTTCCATATCCCGGCAACGGATATGGATATCCACCTTGCCGTTTCCGGTCGGAAATTCCGGACTGACGATACACATTCGATCAAGTGCCTCTTTCAACCAGGCATACAGATGAAAATGTCCCACCGCTTCCGTGTAATGCAGATCCTTGCGCCGGGGCTGCTCCCGGAACGGATTCAGGCCTTTCGCCTTCATCCGTACCAGATAGGCCCTGTATCGCGACAACAGGGCAGGCAGATCGAGATTGCTTTCGAATACATCTGCCAGATCATCCAGTATCTCCAGGGCCAGAATGGGCAGGCGATCTCCGATCAAATCATGGGTCAGGGCATTGTACAGCCGTTTCTGGATGAACGGGCAGGAAAACCGGCAGACTTCAACGGTTTCCCTGCCAGGCTCCTCAATGGTTTGCGGTATGATGATTCCGTTCAGATACAGATAGGCGCACCAGTCCGCGTCCATGGAAAAACCAATATCCGATCGGGCAAAAAGTTCCAGTACATAAGATGTATAACGGGTTCGGACTTTTTTGACCAGATTCAGGACCGTGTTGTTCCATTCGACATGCAATGCCTTTCGATACACCGTTTCCCAGGCTTCCCTGCCAATCGGCTGATCCATCCCCGGGTTATATTTTTCCGTCAGCAGTTCTCCAAACCAGCCAACCAGTCCGGGCTGGCCCAAGGTCACCTCAAACACCTGCTGCACCACGTCCGGATCAACCGCCTGACCGGATTCCGTCTGATACTGGTCAAACATGGACACGACCTCGTCCCTTGTCAGGTTGGCCACATGCAGGCTCCGCTGAATGTTGAACGGCGATCCCCTCGGGCTGTCCACTCCCAGCGCGGCCCGGACACCGATCAGGGCCAGGCCGTGAAGCATATATTCACTGCGGTTCAGATGCATGTCCCGAAACAGGGTTACCAGTTGATCGATCACCCCGGATGGCAGACTGTCAAATTCATCAACAAACAGAATCAGCGGCTTTTTGAACAATCCCTGTGTTCGATGAAAAAAAAGGGCCCATTGTTCATACGTTTGAGGCGGCCCGATATCCATGGAAAACGTATCGAGAAACAGCTTGGGAACTTTTTGCAAAAATTCGCCGACGGGTTCCGTTGTCAAAAATAACAGGCCCTGCATGGACATGGTTCCCACAACAAACCGGTCCGGGTAATCCCGTTCGATCCGCGCCTTCACCTGTCGCATCAGCCAGGTTTTGCCGGTCTGCCGGGGCGACCAGATCGTGAAATAATGACCGCCTTTACCGGTTTCTCCGACAATATGATTCAGGCAGTCCTGGACCAGTTCCGTCCGCGGAACCGCAAAATGAATGTCCGAATCTACCGGAACATAGGAATGAAATCGTCTCACGGGATGCCTTTCTGGACCAGGGTTTGCACACGTTCAGAGTTACCGGTCCATCGTAACCCGGGTTTTCTTACCCGGGAATAAAGCAGTAATTTCCGATCCCCGGGTAAAGCGGTTCTTCAAGGCGCCAGCCGCAAACCCGGGCTACGATCGACCAGGCATGTACGGGTTGGCATGACCGGTCCATGTAGCATAGGGCCTTGTGCCCGTTTCGGGTTCTTTACACCGGTTTCCGACACATGCCACCAACGCCCACAAGGGGCTATGCTACGCCTGCCTTCGACCCGGTTTTCCACAGGTTCAGAGTTACCGGTCCTTCGTAGCCCGGATTTCCTTATCCGGGAATTAAGCGGTAATTTCCGATTCCCGGGTAAAAAAACCCGGGCTACGATGGACCAGGCATGTACGGGTTGACATGACCGGTCCATGTAGCATAGGGCCTTGTGCCCGTTCGGGTTCTTTACACCGGTTTCCGATACACCCCACCAACGCCCACAAGGGGCTATGCTACGGCTGTGTTCTTATAAACCCGCAACCTGCTGCAAAACATATATCACCTCGGCCATGCCAATCCTGTTGTCACCGTCCACATCCGCCAACAGGTTGACCGTACCATCGGGTATCATGCCCGCCAATACCTGCAGGGCCATGATCGCATCCGCCAGATTGACCCCTTGGTCGCCGTTGATATCGCCCGGCTGTATGGGCTCAGATTCAGGGTCCAGCGGATCAGATCCGGCATCCACCTCCGCCTTGTCGGAATATCCGTCTTCATCCGTATCCATCTTTATCGGGCTGGTGCCGTGGATGTATTCCTCGCTGTCTGTCAGGCCGTCACCATCGGTATCGGGTAGGGTCATATCGGAACCGAATCCGGTTTCCTCGGCATCGGTCAGGCCGTCATGATCCCGGTCGTCATTGGTGATCATGTCGGAAATCAGGGTTTCTGTTCCATCCGATAACACAGCAGATACGGCGTACAGGTATGGCGTAATGGCATCATTTTCAGCCCAGGCATGGCCCGTGTTCAGACCGATTGCCGCACCTGTCCACAAGAGGCTCAGGTACGGTTCATTGTTCATCCGGCCGTATATTTTATAACCGGTTATTGCCTGCTGGGTTCCTGGTAACCATGACAAATATGTTTTTAGTCCATTGTTTTGAAGCGGATCGGCCTGAAGCCCTTCGGGAGGCAGCAGTTGGGGATCAACCGAAATAACGGGTGACGCGGCTGAACCGACTGTAAACCGGATGGTAAATGCACCACTTCCGACAAATCCGGCAAATGGTGTCTGTTCGAAGCGTGTTTCATCTGAATAGCCAATGGTTCCCCGAAAATTCCGCTGATAACTGCTGGTCAGGTTGAGGGTGTATATTCCATCCTCCGGATTTTCGATTGACATGAATCCGGATTCACTGTCCATCTTCATGTCTCCGGAACTGAAATCATTCACGATGGAACCGGTGGACGGATCAAAGCCCAGCTTTTTGCCCGATGGGCTCACCAGATAGGGGGATACCGGCCCGTCGATGCTCAGATTCAATACAGGGGTGGCTGTCTCTTCATCCAACGCCAGAAACCGGGTCTGGACCGCTTCGCCGGTGATGAACGATATGATTTCATCACGATATGTTTTGATAAGTGTTGCATGACTGCTATTCTCCACAGGTTTGTGCGCTGTTACATTTGCAGCTTCTGCGCTGGAAAGCAACACCGTTCCATCTCCTTCATCCGGCATGTCTGGGCCCCCCTTTGGTACGCCACAAACATACATTTCATTTGGTTTGCCGACATAAATACGCCGAATGGTATTTTTGTCGCTACCTGCAAACAGCCGTTTATCAACACTCTTAAAATCAATATTTTTGTTCAAATCCTCTATAAACGTATTGTTCTGATTGTAGGTTGCCAATCCGAAAAACGAGTTATCTCTTTGCAGAAACAGATCGGTACTCAACAACTGTCCCATACTTTTTATTTCGCTCTGATAGAATTGTCTCGTCCGAGACTTACCTCCGGCGTCGGACCATTCTACGACATGGGTCATGTCAACTGGAAAAAGATTTTCGCCATCATGCATAACCTTATAAAGACACTGTGTCGTATTAGAATAAAAATTGAAATAAGCACTGGCGGGGTTCCAAACGCTGGTGATATCATCAGCCTTTTTGGGATCACCGCCAAACCACATGTAGTAAGGAGTGGCCGATCCGGAATTGGGCGTACCCACCATGGCAAACCGGTCGATATCATCGCTGTCGATATTTTGAATATAGTAACGGGTCAAAAGCCCGCCCATGCTATGGGCGATGACATGAACCTTGGTGGATTGGGTTTGATCCTTTACATATTTGATTGCTTCTTTCAGGTATTTTTCTGCTGCATCTTTGATTGGCATACGCCAATCGTAGGGCACTGCAAACAGATTGCAATCCATATAATACCCGTGAGATTTCAAATCCTCGATCAGATAGCGCCATCCCGGTTGTTTTTTGAAATCATACAATCCAAAACTGTCGTTATCACCAGTACGCCATCTGCTATCGTTCCAGACAGGTGAACTTTTCGGAAGGGTTGGAGGGTTATCATTCGGACCTGTGGAAGATCCCATAATCCCTGGAACCAGTAAAATGGGTATTGTCTCCGGACCACAGTAAGATACGATATTTAGATATACATAATATGGATTACTGGGACCAATTGTTATCAAAAGCGACTGACTCTTAAATTCATCCTGGGCTTTGGCATATATCGTATAGGTTTTACAGGGCAGATTGGAAAACTCAAAATATCCATTGTTATTTGTAATTTTTGTCAGACTGCCCAGATATACCGTTGCGTTTGGAACAGGGTTTTTATTTTTATCCCTGACAAAGCCCGTCAATTTTCCAGTACCAGCGTTTGCACCTGTGACATCAAAATAATTGCTCTGCCCATAAAGCCCACTGCCGCTGGCAGAGATATATCCATTTCCGCCATAATACAGCGTGACATTGCATGTGGCTGTGCCATTGGTCAGATAAACGGATGACGGGTTCATGTTGCCCAGGCTGCTGCTGAGATAAACCGTTCCATTAAACCCGCTGTTGGTATTCCCATACCCATCCTTCGCCGTAATCGTCACAGGGAAACCATCCCCCACCTGCTGTGGGGAATCCACGGCCGAAATGACCAAATAACCGGAATAACCAAATGATCCAGACTGTCCACCCCGAACGGCCCGGACATAGTAGTTATTGCTCTTATTGTATTTGTTGCCGTAGCCGTAGCTGAAATCCACGAACCACGCGAGGTAGGTATTGCTTGCGTAGGTAGTAGACGACCAGTACCACGACGCGGCCGTATCCGGAAAATATGTCGTGTTGATTGCGCGATTGTATCGGCTGTAATCCACCAATGATCTCAATTCATTGATGGTTGGCAAACGCCAGTCCGAATGTCCCCCAAGGGACAATCCCTCGCAATAGGCCAGTGCATTTTTCCAGGTCATGGCATTGTCTGGTGTCTCCTGCTGCCATGTCAGACCGGTGGAAGAATCGGTAACCGTGCCATCACCATTATCCACAAATCCGCCTGCAGGTTCAGCATTCTGTATGGCCGGTGTATTCGCGGTTTCAAATGATCCAATGACCGAATTGCCAAATGACCCAGACTGTCCACCCCGAACGGCCCGGACATAGTTGCTATTGGTCTTATTGCCGTAGTCGTCGTAGCCGTAGAAGAAATACACGCTCCACGCGTAGTTGGTATGGTTTGCGTAGGTAGTAGACGACCAGTACCACGACGCGGCCGTATTCGGAAAATACGCGGTATGGATTGTAGGCCCGGGATATGGAATACTGCGGTCAACAATAAACGCCAGTTCCTTTATCGTTGGGAGCCGCCAGTCGCTATGACCGCCATAGTTGGCATTGTTCAGGGCCTTGATAAAATCTTCGGTATCCGTGCCATCACCCGGTGTACCGGCATTTCCGCCATTGGTGGCCCAGTTGCTGTCATACCAGGTGTAGATGTTGTCGGCATCGTGGGGATCGCTGTAGTTTGGGTTACCATCCTTGTTCGTTTTCACCTCCCAGATCAGCCCGGTCACGTTGTCTTTCACCATGGACCATGATGTAGCGGAATCGGACAGGGCATTGCCGTTGCTGTCCAGTTTGGTGTAGGAAGGTGGATTGATGCTGTAGCTGGCGTCTTGGCCGTAATAGTCCTGACCCGGGGATGGGCAGGGGATTTCGACCGAATCATTATAACATTTTGTCTGCCCGGTGTCGGGTACCGGGGCGGCAAACAGTGAAAAAGCCGGGAACATCATGAACAGAACCATGAAAACGATTTTAAATTTTTTCATCATTTTCTTCCCCTGTTATTGGTTGCGTTTGTAGCCGCAAACCCGGGTTACGATTGGCCATTCATTTTCATGGCTGGGGGCGACCAAACCCTTGATCATGAGCAGTTATCGTAAAATTACACTCGGTATCGAAATATGAATCACGTGTATCGATCCATCGTAGCCCGGGTTAGCGGCTATCGCCTTGAAAAGCTGCCATACCCGGGGATCGGAATTTACCGCTTTATTCCCGGGTTTGGAAACCCGGGCTACGATCGGTCACACATTTTCATGGCTGGGGGTGACCAAACCCTTGATCATGAGCCGTGAAAATGCACTCGGTATCGAAATATGAATCGCGTGTATCGATCTATCGTAGCCCGGGTTAGCGGCTATCGCCTTGAAAAGCTGCTATACCCGGGGATCGGAATTTACCGTTTTATTCCCGGGTAAGGAAACCCGGGCTACGATCTGTCAAACCCGGCCGATGCATACCGCCCCGTAGCATAGGGCCTTGTGCCCGTTTTTATCATGAAAACCAGAACCGGTGATACGCAACAAACGCCCACAAGGGGCTATGCTACGTTTTTCGGAATTAACCGCTTTATTCCCGGGTATGGCAGCTTTTCAAGGCGATAGCCGCTAACCCGGGCTACGATCTGTCAAACCCGGCCGATGCATTCCGCCCCGTAGCTTAGGGCCTTGTTCCCGTTTTTATCACGAAAACCAGAACCGGTGATAAGCAACAAACGCCCACAAGGGGCTATGCTACGCTCCGAATCAACAGTTTCATTTTCATGTCAGGCGGGCGAACTCACCGGAATGATTCATGAACGTTTAACGTGAAAATACTTTTAACCACGGAATACATGAAACATGCGAAAAATGATCTTCAGGCATCGTAGCCCGGGTTTCCAAACCCGGGGATCGGAATTTACCGCTTTATTCCCGGGTATGGAAACCCGGGCTACGATGGCCGGTCCATTTTCATTCCTGGGGGGTGAATCTTCCGAAATGATTCATGAACGTTTAACGTGAAAATGCATGGATCTCCGCCCGTGTAGCATAGGGCCTTGTGCCCGTTTTTATCATGAAAACCAGAACCGGTGATAAGCAACAAACGCCCACAAGGGGCTATGCTACGTTTTGGCGCATGGTTGACCGTGAAAATGTATTCAGTATTGAGATATGAGTAGTGCGTATTGAGAACCAGCCAATCCGCCTGACCGTCCAACGGCAGCACGGCCTGAATGCTGGTTGCGGCACCTTCAGACTTCAGCCTTCAGCCTTCATCCTTTTACACCAGTGTTACCGAAAACACCTCCGCATCATCCCCATCGGGAAACGGACCAAACACCAGTGAATGGGGCGCCCCCGTTACACGGGCATAGTAGGATTCAGCCGGGGACAGATCATTGGCAACCCCCCAGGCCACATACTCCCGATCACTTACCGCCAGTTTCATGCCCCGTACCGGATAATGCAGGGTGGCGTTCTGTGGCACGGTTCCGGCGAGACCAACACCGTGGGCGTCGGGTGCAATTCCGGATGGACCAAAGCAGCCCAGAAACGCCCCTTTCCAGGGGTCGCGTCCCGGTCCGATTTCAAACCACAGCCCCAGGCCGGGCAAAGGATGCACATCCAGCCGATAATCCGCCGAATCTTTTGGCCGGATCCCGCTGGCCCGCGTAACCGCCTTTACCCCCAGTCCGGACGGTACGGATTCCGCACCCAGAAGCGGTGTGGGCAGCGCATTCACATCCACTTTTCCGCCGGATGGTGATATCAGAATGGGAAAGTTGTGGCCATGGGCCGACCGGACGGCCAGAGCCAGCAGCCCCAGCCCCTGGCGGGTGATTGGATCGGCAAACCGGGATGCCTGTCCCACGATGACCCAGACGCTGCAATCGGGTTTCACCAGATCCGGTATCGGCCCTGCCCATGCCATATTGGCCAGATCATCTTCCCAGAAATGGCCGGCCGGATCAAGGCCGTAACGGGCCATTTCCTCAAAAATCACTCGGCCGAGGTCTTCATTTTTTTCCAGCAGGGTAATCCATACGCGTTTTTTCATGGGGTGTCTCCTTACGCGAATGTCATGGTGAATCCGCCATCCTCTCCCACATCCAGGGTGAGGGATGACGGCATGCCGGCGCCGGACATATGGCCGAGGATTTCCTGGGACAGGCGTGGCAGAATGGTTCCGGACAGGATGTATTCGATGTTTCGCGCCCCGGTCTCGACCTCGGTGCATCGGGCCGCAATCTGCTCCGCCACGGCAGGCGCACTGGTCATGGTCATTTTGTTGTTGTTCCACAGACGCGATGCCAGTGCATCAAGCTTGATTTTGGTAATGCGGATCAGGGCCTCCATCGACAGGCTGGCGTAGGGTACGATGGACATCCGGGCCAGGAGCGCGGGTTTGAAATGGGCGGACAGCATGGGGCGTATGGCGCCCAGCACGGCATCCAGTCCGGTTTCCGCCCCATCCCGGGTCATCTCCTGTATGACATCCCCTGCCAGATTGGAGGTCAGCATGATGATTGTGTTGCGAAAACTGATTTCCTTGCCTTCACCATCGGTCAGCAATCCCTTGTCAAACACCTGATAAAACAGGTTCATGACATCGGGATGGGCCTTTTCCACCTCATCCAGCAGGACCACGCTGTAGGGTCTCTGGCGAACCGCCTCGCTGAGCATGCCGCCTTCGCCATATCCCACATAACCCGGAGGAGAACCGATCAGGCGGGAAACCGTATGCTTTTCCTGAAATTCACTCATGTTGATCGTCACCACGCTCTTTTCATCACCAAAAAGCAGATCAGCCAGAACCAGACCCGTCTCGGTTTTGCCCACCCCGGAAGGACCCACCAGCAGGAACACACCGGTCGGCTGCTGGGGAGACCGCAGTCCGGCCCGGGAGGATTTGATCGCCTCGGATACCGCCTTTACGGCCACAGCCTGTCCCTTGATCCGTTCCGAGAGCCGGTTTTCCAGATCCGCCACAACCCCGGCCTGTTCACGGGCCACCTTGCCGATGGGTATACCGGTCCAGTCACTGACGACTTTGGCGACAATATCCGGCGTCACCTCGATGGATACCAGTCCCTCTTCCCCGACAGTTGTCCCGTAATTGTTTCTGGCTTCTGTAAACGCCGTCTGCAGTGCGGTCCGCGACTCGGGCAGGCTGTTTTCGTCCTGCATGGCGTCGTTATAGGCGTTTCTGGCATCGATCAGGGCATGGGCCGCATTCAGTTCGGTTTGCCAAGCCCCATACAGGTTTTCCCGCTGACCGGTCAGGGACAAAATGGTCTCATTCAGATCGACGATATGGGTTTCATCCACACTGGCGCCGTTTTGACGGTCACGCTCCAGGGCCTTTTTTTCACGCTCGGCCGCCTGAATGGCCCGCTCCGTGTCTTCCAGCTCTCCGGGCTTGGCCGACAGGCTAACCTTGACCCGGGCGCAGGCCGTATCCAGCAGATCGATGGCCTTGTCGGGCAAAAACCGTCCGGTGATATACCGATCCGAAAACTCCGCAGCCGCCTGAATGGCATCGTCCCGAATGACCACATGATGGGCCTTTTCGTACGCATCGCGAACGCCCCGCAGAATCAGGGCCGCTGTCGTGACGCTGGGCTCGTCCAGCTTGACCAGTTGAAAGCGCCGGGCCAGCGCCGGATCCTTTTCAAAATATTTTTTGTATTCCTTCCAGGTTGTGGCGGCGCATGTCCGGATTTCACCCCGCGCCAGGGCCGGCTTGAGCAGGTTGGCGGCATCCGACCCGCCGGCCGATCCACCGGCCCCCACCAGGGTATGGGCCTCATCGATAAACAGCACAATGGGCTTTTCGCTGGATTTGATTTCATCCAGAACACCCTTCAGGCGGCGTTCAAATTCACCTTTCATGCCGGCGCCCGCCTCGAGCAGCCCCATGTCCAGGCCCAGCAGGGTGACACCGGCCAACACATCCGGAACATCCCCTTCTACGATGCGCAAGGCCAGGCCCTCGATGACCGCTGTTTTGCCAACACCGGGGTCACCGACCAGAATCGGATTGTTTTTTCTCCGGCGGGCCAGAATATCCACGATCTGGCGGATTTCCAAATCCCGACCAAAGACCGCATCGATTTTTCCGTTTTTGGCCTTGGCCGTAAAATCCTCACAGAATTTGGCGATGAAGCTTTCGCCTGCAGGACCGGAACCACCGGCTGCTCCGGCTGCACCTTCCCCAGCACCGGTATCCGCACTTTCCACGGATAGTTTGGCCAGTTCGCGAAATGTCTTTTGCAGTTCTTCGCGGTTGATCTGTCCGATCTGATCGGCGTAGCCGCCCTGTGCATAAATGGCCGG
>JBFXFK010000002.1:35344-84362 GCA_050179135.1 Desulfatirhabdiaceae bacterium
TATCGATTCTTCCTGCCCCAGTCTGCACCGCTGATCTTCCGGAATGACGGCTGTCCGCAGAACACACTGGTTGACCTGAACCGGCGCCCCGATTCGATCGGCCAGAAGGCAGCGCAACCCGACAGCCGATCGCGGGAACTGGGTCAATAATCCGGTTGCCCGAATCAGCGCCCCATGATCATCAAATGCCTGCAGCATTTCCGGGTGGCCCAGGCCAACCAGGGAAAAAAGCCGATGCAAAATATCCGGACTGGCTTCCTCGGCAGTCAGATAATCCAGGTGATACCGTGAGCTGGCCAATGCAAAAAGCAGAAAAAAGCCATGATTCAGAATATCCAGAAAATCGCGGCAAACGCTTTTGTCATCGCTCTGTTCATCCAGCAATTCTTCGGTATAAAAGGTTGGAAGCGGGGATGATGGACCATAGAGACCCAAAAACGTGGCGGTCAGGCGATATCGGGGAGGCCCGTTCGTCTCAACCGGCAGTTCTTCCATGTCGGTCAAATCGGTTGGCGGAAATCCCATCGAAAGATACGGACGCACCCGCAACTGTTCCTGAAAAAATTGCAGTTTGGCTGCGTCGCCCTGGCCGCCAAAGGCATTTGCCAAAAGGCGCACAGCCTGAACAAACGAAAATGCCCGCGGATCACTGCGAAGTACTTCTACAGCAGCGGTCGGTCTCCCAGTCTCACCGGCCATGCAAATTGCTCCTTGCGCAGTGTGTCCTCGGCAGTCAGGCGGGTATAGGCATTGATGCCCGAGTAGTTGCCCAAAAATACGTCCAGCACCGAGCCAAACAGAAACATGTCGCCTTCTCCGGCAAACCGCTGACGGTCCAACTGCAGATGAATGTCCTGTCCCCGGGTCATGTGCCCCCGCACAAACCGTTCCGAATCGGAAATGGCAAGGCTTGTGATGCCCTCCACGCGCTGGGTATTGGCCAGTACGGCGGTGCGATCCCGCGTCTCAACAAAAATATAGAGTTTGATGACCGAGCGCAGGTTTTCGACCGTGGCAATGGACAGATAGTTTAAAAACAGATGAGACAGAAGCCGCCAGAGGAGATTTTTACCCAGCGGCGGTTGAACCGGGGCTGTCGGGGATCGGATATTGGAAAATTCGGCCAGTTCCGAGGATGTTTCCGTTGGAAAGCGGACATCACCCACATGCAGCGTATCCGGCAGGGATGCATTGGTGCAGAGAATCTCCAGGGAAAGTGTTTCAATCAGCGCTGTCTTTTCCATACCGGGATATGCCACCGACAGTTGCAGCTCAACCCGGCCGTCCAGTGGCGACAACCGGTGATGCACCGAATAGACGGGTGTCGATTCCACCTGGGGATTGAACAGCTCAAATGGCATATATGCCCGTTCCTGAACCGTGCCCTGAACAAATCCCGTAACCTTTTGAACACTGTAAATCTGATAATGATGCGGGCTCTGGGCGCTGGGCCGGATGGTGTAAGTTGGCTTTTTGTGGTCCAGAAGAATGGGATCGGCCTGATGCGGAAAGAGATTGAGCGCCGGTGTGACAAAAAGCTGAAAATGCTCGGCCCGCATGGGCGGTATATCCTGGGGCAGGCCGGAAAATTCAAGTTCCAGGGTAAACGCGGCGCCAGTCCCCCGGTTGCGCCACCGGTCAATATCCATGACATCAAAAAACAGAAATTTTTCCGGCAGAATAAAGTATTCCTGCAAAATCCGGTAACCGGAAAATGACCGCGGCGGAAAAGGGATCAGGGATTCCGCCTCGGCAAACCCGACGGGCTGAATGACGCGACGTTCAAGATGACAGGTCTCGGCATTGGGCGACATCAACCGAACACTGTTTAGGCGTGTAAACAGCAGCCAATACCGCCTGGATGCTTCCGAATAATTGCCTGCCAGATGAAAGCGCAGGGACTTGGCGGTAAACATGGACAAGTCCATCCCTGTCAGTTTCAGTTCAATTTTCAGAATGCCGTTTCCGCCACCCGGCGATGTAAAGCTGACTGAAGAAATGGATAGCGGCGCAAGCGCCACATCATAGCTTGTGGTAAATGTGCAGCGTATACCCTCTGTTTCCACGGAATCAATGGCCGTTCCCTTTTTGATCACAACGCTTTCACGCAAACTGCGCTTGGGTGTGAAGCGAATCAGTGTGGCAGCCGGGATGGGCCGCAGATAGTGCGGAAAAATAAGTTGAATCAGACCGTGAACGATTTCCGGAAAATCATCGTCCAGCTTTTCGTAAATCAGTCCGGAAAGAAATGCCGTTCCCTCCAGCAGGCGTTCAACGTCCGGGTCCGCGGATTGTCCGGTCAAAAGCGGTGCAAGCGCCGGATGCGCCCGGGCAAATTCGGATGCCAGGACCCGGAGGTTGGACAGTTCCCGCTGATAGTATTTTTCGATCACGACCGATCACTCCAGTACAGTAATGTGGCCATCGGGGTTCAGTACGGTTTCGAACACCACCGGCATCTCCCGGCCATCGATTCGCACTTTCGCCTTTAACTGAAAGGCGATCATGAACGGTCTGTCCGGCTTGGGATCGAAGCTGACCCTGACGGCTGTCAGACGTGGCTCATACCGGGTAATGACGTTGGTGATGGCCTCTTCGATTTCGGGCAATGAATCGGTTCCAAATGTGCTGGCGATACTGGTAAAATCCGGTACGCCAAAATCCGGTGCGATGGGAGTGCTGCCCTGGCGGGTATTGAGAATTTTGAAGAGGTGGCCCAGCACAGAAGATATGGCTGCCTTGGGTTCCGACTCCCCCCGCCAGTCTGGATCCTGTTCGATGGCTCTCAATCTTTCCAGAAGCCGTTTTTCCCGCATCGCACCGTTCTTATTACCGTTTTAAGTGTTAAGTGTTAAGTTTTAAGTGTTACGCTTGAGGTGTTCAGTCTGGATTCCAGATTCCATCCTTCATCCTTCAGCCTATAAACCTATTTCTTCCAGTCATCCGTAAACTCGATATTGCCGTCGTTATACGTCCAGGTGATCTTGGAATAGGTCATGGAGACATCTTCCATGTCGCTGTAGGGTTTGTTGTCCGGAAGAAAAGTCAGGGGAGTGGACTCTTTCATGCTGACGATGATGGCTTCTTCCATTTTGATGGTATAATATTTTTCTTCGGTGCCGTCGGCCTTGATCCGGTAATAATCCAGTGTCATGGTGCATTGTTCGCCGGTACAGCAGGCTTTGAAGAGCTTGGGAGACGCCAGGTCCTTGTGTTTGGTAATGGTGAAGGGATGGTGAATCCGCTGGCCGGTGGGCAGTCCGGTATGGGTGTCTTTTGGGATTTCAACCAGATGATCGGACGCATAGACCAGAATTTTGTCCTTTTTGTCACCGCCCTGGGGGCAATCGCCCTTGATATCGCCCTGGGAATTTCCTTTTACAGCCAGATAAGCAGTCAGTGCCATGTTAATCCTCCTGTGGGTGTTGAGTGTGAGAGCCTGTCTGAAAATCGCATTGTCATTCCCGAACAGGCTCGGGTGGGCTTATTCCTTGTCCAGCTTTCCGACGAGGGACAGTGTGAAACTGGCCCCCATATATTTGAAGTGCGGCCGTGCTTTCAGACTGACAGAGTACCAGCCCGGATCACCTTCCACATCGCTGACCGCGATCTGGGCAAGCCTGAGCGGACGTTTGCTGCGGGTGATGGGATCGGGATTGTCCATTTCCGTCACATACTGGCTGATCCACTTGTTCAGTTCGCGCTCCAGATCGTTCCGTTCTTTCCAGGTTCCGATATTTTCACGCTGAATGACCTTGATATAGTGGGCCAGACGGTTCATGACCATCATATACGGCAACTGGGTTGACAGTCTGAAGTTCAGTTCGGCCTGTTTGCCTTCAGGCGTGTTGGGAAAGACCTTGGGTTTCTGGCCCGAGTTGGCGGAGAAAAAGGCGGCATTGTCAGAGCCCTTGCGCATGGTCAGGGCAATGAAACCCTCTTCGGCCAGTTCATATTCACGACGTTCGGAAATCAGAACCTGGGTGGGAATTTTGGTCTGGGTTTGTCCCATGGCCTCAAACTGATACAGCGGCAGATTGTCCACTTCACCACCACCCTGGGGACCGATAATATTGGCGCACCAGCGATATTTGGCAAAGCTGTCGGTCAGCCGGGAGGCAAACGCAAATGCGGTGTTGCCCCAGCAGAAGTCATCGTTGTCCTGGGCTCTTTCCGTAAAGTTGAATGTTTTGGCCGGGACCGTGTTGGGTCCATAGGGAAGCCGCAGGAGAAACTTCGGCAGCGTCAGGCCCAGATACCTTGCATCTTCGGACTCCCGGAACGATCGCCATTTTGTGTATTGCGGCATCTCGAAAATGGAATGCAGATCCTTCAGATTGGGGAGCTGCTCCCAGGTATCGATACCAAAAAATTCCTTTCCGGCTGCTGCAATAAAGGGCGCATGCGCCATGGCCGAGACGGATGACACATATTGCAGGAGTTGGACATCCTGGGGTCCCGGACCAAATTCATAATTGGCGACCATGGCCCCGATGGGTTTGCCGCCGAACTGCCCGTACTCGGCCGTATACACCTGCTTGTAAAGGCCGGCCTTGACCACTTCGGGCGCATCCTCGAAGTCTGACAGCAGATCTTCCTTTGAAACATTGATAAATTCCACTTTTATATTCTGGCGAAAATCCGTACGGTCCACCAGAAATTTCAGAGACCGCCACGCACTTTCCAGTTTCTGAAACTGGTCATTGTGCATGACAGAATTGACCTGGGCCGAAATCTTCTGATCGATCTCGGAGATCATGTCATCCACCAATGCCCCTGAAATTTTGGCATCACTCTTGCGGGCCACCATTTGCCGTAAAAAGGCATGAAGCCCGGCCTTGGTCATGGCATAACCCTCGTCAGAGGGTTTGAGTTTGGATGCCTCCACAATTTCGTCCAGAAGATTGCCCACTTCCGCCGGTGTTGCCCCAGTCGCTTCCGGAGTCTGGATTTCCTGTTCTTCAGCCATGTATTTCCTCCTTACTCTTCTATACCCAGTTCTTTGAGAAGCGTGGCGCGGGCGCTTTCATCCTTTACCAGTTCCTGGACCTTTTTCCGGAAATCCGGCACATTGGCCAGAGGCCCTTTCAATGCTTTCAGGGCTTCCCGAAGTTCCATCAGTTTGGCCAGTTCCGGTATTTTCTGGGCAATGGCATCCGGTTCAAAATCCTTCAGGCTGTTGAATTTGAGATTGACACCCATCTGATCATCCGGTTTTCCGGTCAGATTGTTGGGCACGTTGATGGACAAATCCAGTCCCTGGGCCTTGAGCACATCGTTGAAATTGTCTTTGTCAATCGACACCGGGTCCCGATCCTCGACCATACGGTCATCCGCCGCAAGGGTAAAATCGCCCAGGACCAGAAGCTTCAGTGGCAGTTCCACATCTTCCTTGGCGTCGCCGGTTGCCGGACGGTAAATGATGTTAACCCGTTCTTTGGGTGCGATAGATCCTTCCTGAGCCATTGAATGTCTCCTTTACCATTATTGATAGGGGTTGGATGTCAGGGGGCAGGTTGCAGGCGCCTTCAGTCTTTCTTATATTGTTATCAGGACATGATTACCAATTTTTAAGCATGCCGTGAGTTATCAAACAACATCGGGCATGTCAATCATAATTAGCGGGAAATGACGGAATAAACAGCTAAAAACCGGGAAGATTCAATGCCGCCGATGGACTGAGAATACCGATGCGGGCGGCAATTTCCCGTAATCTTGAATCGCCTTTTTCCGGCGACATGCCGGCATGGGCCTTATGCGCTTCCATAAGGGCCGTCAGCGCCAGATCCGGATCCCAGTCGGCAAGAGTATGACGATCGATCGCGGTCAAAACCTCTTCAGCCATGGCAGCGGCCACAGAAAACCGGCCGCTTTGTATCAACATATTTATCTGAGCCAGACGCAGCCGGAATCTGGAATGACCATCGGGCATCCGGCGCATGGCCGTGGAAATAGCGTCCAGTGCGCCAGACAGATCCTTGTCGGCAAACCGCTGATCAGCCTCATCGAGTGCCCGGGTCGCCAACTCATCGCTAACCGGAGCGGAAGGTTTGGCATCCTCCGAAGGGCCATGCATCAACGCGGCCAGCCAGGAACGGGTTTCGGCATCCGCAAAAGGCGTACCATCCGAAAATTCAAGCTCTTCGATGCCGGGGAATTGCCGCAGAAGCAGCCTGACTTCGGTGGTTACAGCTTCCAGGACACCGGCATAATCCCTTCCCAGGCGTTCCAGAGCCGTGGC
The DNA here is from genome assembly GCA_050179135.1 of Desulfatirhabdiaceae bacterium. Lineage (GTDB taxonomy): Bacteria > Desulfobacterota > Desulfobacteria > Desulfobacterales > Desulfatirhabdiaceae > UBA4064. The sequence continues at coordinate 41,586 of JBFXFK010000002.1, forward strand.
GATCAAGCGGTGCAAATCCAGCCAGAAAATCGAAGCCGTTATCCGGGATTCGGCGGCTCTGGCCGCATCGAGGTGTCTGCCGTTTGAAATCAGGGTTGAGACCGCGGACTTGATATCGGCTTCGGGCGGAGGGATCATGGTTTGTTTTCCCTGTGCCGGGGGCAGATTTTTGACCCTGATCCAGGCAGCGATCCGCGATGCGCGCCAGACCCAGGGATCTCTGGAATCCTCTGTCTGGGCCATTGTGGCAAATGTCAGGGCGGCATCCGCCAGAACACTTCGGGCGGCATGCGTATCTTCAGGGGTTCCGGTCGCCGGTTGCTGTGGGTGTTGTGATACAGTTTTTTCAACCGGAGAATCGGCTGTCGGCTGAACCGGTCGTGCTTCGGCGGTTTCCGGCGGCGTTTCCGACACTGGCGCGGGTGGACTGTCAACCGGCAGGCGTTGAATGGCATTCAACAGTTCCCGCATCGGTGGAAAATCCGGGATTGCGTCGCCCAGAAACTGGTCGAGGGATGTCAATCCGGACACCAGCGCCTGATAACGGTCATTGGGCACCCCCGTGTCACCGGAATAATTTCTGATCCAGGCCTGTGTTTTTTCCTGCCACCAGGAAAAGGCATTGATCCGGCCACGGAGACGCTTTTTGGAAGGAAACCCGTCATCCCAGAATGTGGTGACCAGATCGTTTATCACACCCACACCCGCAATCATTCCCTCGATACCCAGTGTCTGCATCAACCCGACGGACATATACACCGCCACCAATATGTCTTTGGACCGGGTTTCCAGTATTTCCGCACCCAGGTTGACCACCCGGTTCCAGTCCACCGACCCGGCCAGGGTGACGGAATTCAACTTGTCAATTTCCTCCTGAAGCCGGGAATATTCGGGATCGTAACGGATATCCTGTCCGGCGGGTGATGGACCCGGAATCGGGGATCGACCAAGATTTTCAAAATTCATGAAATGCTCCTTTTTATTCTGAATTCCGGCTTCTGTTTTTCCATTTTCACGATAAGCTGCCATGGGTGGTTTATGATATTTACACACCGGCTTTGTTTGGCTATACTTGAAATCCAATGGTATCAGCCTTCCCAATACAAATTGACACACAACCATCAACACCGGATCACATACCAGAATTGATGACAGCAAAAAAGGATATTTTGCCGGGTACACCATTTCAACAACTGTTTTTTTTCTTTCTGACCGTTCTGTTGCCGCCATTTTTCTGTCCCGGCGTCAGCTTTTCCACCAGTCTCCCCCAGCCGGGTATCGATCTGTTGACTGCCGTACGGACGACATTGACCCACCAGCCCGACATCCATTTGCTTGAAAAAGAAGTTGACAGCCAAACCGGTCAGCTTCGGATTGAGCAGGGGCAGTTTGACACCACGCTGGGCGCTTCGGTGGGTCACAGCCATGAGAATATTCCACGGTCTTCCCTGGATGTATTGCTGGGTGTTCAGGAAATCACCGATACAACCCGCTATGGCATCAATCTGACCCGGCAGCTCAGATCCGGTGTGGTCATTCAACCCGGAGCCAGCCTGAGTCGCATCTATACGCAAGAACCCAACTATCCGACCGAAAATCGGGCCAGGGTTGATTTCACTGTGACCGTACCGCTTTTCAAGTCCGGGGGACGGGAGGTTACCGAGGCCGGTGAACGGGCGGCTGAAAAGGCGCTTGACATGAGCCTGCTCCAGTTGCGGCATCAGACATCCGTGTCTGTTTTCAACACGGTCAGGGCATTCTGGCGGTATCTGGCTGCAAAAAAAGAACTGGATCAGTTAACCCAATCCGAATCCAGGGCGGATCGGCTTGTCACGGATATTCGAATGCTTATCGAACTGGATGAACGTCCGGCAGCGGATATGGAGCAGGTGCTGGCCAATCTGGCAGAAAAAAATGCGGCCCGGATCGCCGGCATGCAGACCCTTTTTGAAGCCAGACAGCAGTTGGGTCTGGCAGTCGGCTTGCCATTTGACCAGATTGCCGTGCTGCCGCTTCCTGAAGGGGACTTTCCGGTTCCCGACATGACCGTCATGACGGATTTTATGGCTGGTTCAGGTGACTTGCTCATGTCCCGGTCCCTGTTGCTCCGTCAGGATTATCTGGCCCTTCAGTCCCTTCAGGAAGCAAACGAAATTCTGTTGAAAGCTGCCGAAAACGGGTTGTTGCCCCAGGTGGATCTGGCCTTAAAATTTGGCTATGCCGGGCTTGACGAGGGGTCACATTTGTCAAATACCCTCTCTTCCCCGGGGAGCGATATTCCCGGCGTTTCGGTGGGCGCCGGGCTGAATTATCAGTGGCCGTTCAACAACACAACCGCACGGGGTGTTCTGATGCAGCGCAAAGCAGCGTATGAACAAAGCCGGATCAGGTCTGAAGAACTGTCACGGTCCATCTGTTCTGCCGTGGTGACGGCACTTTCCGATTTAACCAACAGTTCACAGCAGTTGACGCGTACACAGGCGTCTGTCCGCCTCTATCAAAAAGCCGTTGAAAACGAAAACATGAAATTCAGGATGGGAATTTCCACCCTGCTTGACCGGATTACCATCGAAAATTTTCTGACCAGCGCCCTGCTCCAGGAAATTGCCGCCCAGGAAAAATTCAGCAATGCCATGATCCGGCTGCGACATGAAACAGGAACTCTCCTGGCCAGAGACGAACAGGGACTTTCTGTTGGAATGCCGGAACTGACAACCCTCCCGCCTGTAAATCCGGGGGACCCGTGACACACCTGTCCGAATCCAAATTCAGAAACGCATCTGTCAATCAGTTGTCTGCTTCCGAGCATCTGGATCATCTGATGACCGTGACGGCATCCCGGGACTGGCTGATTCTGGTTGTCATCGGCGCCCTGATCATGGCTGTCCTTTTATGGTCGGTTTTTGGACAGATATCAATCCGTGTGGAAGGTCAGGGGATACTGATTCGCAGCGGCGGCATTTTCGAGATTGTTTCCCTGAGTGCCGGACAAATCGTTCAGATTCATGTCGATGCCGGGGACTTGGTTTCAACAGGGGACGTTGTGGCGCGAATATCCCAGCCGATTCAGCACACCAGACTCAATCATGCCCGGGCAGAACTGGCCGAGATGAAACAGGAACTGGATCATCTGCGACATTCGACTGAAACAGATATGGAATTGCAGCGGATTCATTCCGCCAACGAAAAAAAGAATCTCCTGGAATCCATCAATTTTGAGATGGAACGGCTTCGATGGCTCACGGAAAAACTGGCGGCACAGAACATTTTGCAGCAGCAGGGCCTCATTACCAAACAGACATATATCAACACCCAACAGGAAATCAATGGGGCACAGGAACGGATTCAGGCGGACAGAAACCGGATCCAGGGGCTGACAATCGCGGATTTTCAGTTGAAGGATCAGAAAGATCGGGATATTCGCAACAGAGAACAGCAGGTATTGAAACAGGAGCGCGAAGTACAGACCCTGGAAAAAATCTATACGGACAGTACGCTCGTCATCAGCCCCTATACGGGCCGGATTCTGGAAGTGACCGCAGATGAGGGAAAATCGACGATGGTCGGCGAAACCCTCATGAGTCTGGAACTGTCGGACGACAGTACTACCAGCCTGAATGCCATCGTGTATGTTTCTCCTGCGGAAGGCAAAAAAGTCATGCCGGGCATGAACATCCACATCAGCCCGTCCACGGTCAAACCGGAAGAATATGGATTCATGCGGGGTACTGTCACCCGGGTATCGGAGTTTCCCGCCACAACCGAAGGCATGATGCGCCAGCTTCACAACACCAATCTGGTTCAGACTCTGGCCGCAGGCGGTGCGCCCATTCAAATCCATGCCGAGCTTTTACCGGATGCCGGTACCCTTAGCGGCTTCAGGTGGTCTTCCCCCAAGGGTCCTCCGATAAAAATTTTTAGTGGTACGATGTGTTCCGCCCGTATCATTATTTCCGAAATGCCGCCCATTGACCTGTTGATACCGTTTTTAAAAAAGACGGTTCTGGGAGAATGAAAAAAAGACATAAGATCAATAATTGTGGGAAAACAGAATTCAGAAGACAGAAGCCAGAATTCAGAATAAATAAGGAAAATATCATTTTTATAAACAGCAACCATTTCCTCAATTTATTCTGGCTTCTGAATTCTGACTTTTGTATATGGAACCCGCAAATTGTGACCGTTCAAAGTATAAATACTTCAGAATTCAGGAATCAGCCAACCCGGTTGATTGAAGAAGTCAGTAAATTGCTTGAAGCGTTCATGCGGGCTATTCTGAATTCTGACTCCTGAATTCTGAATACCTGAGCAGTTACACCGGAAACAAATCATGATATCCGAATCGGTTATCTGGAAGAACACGCGTGTTAAAACCCCCACGATTCTTCAGATGGAAGCAACAGAAGATGGTGCTGCCGCTCTGGGCATGATTCTGGGTTATCACGGCAGAAACGTGCCGTTGGAGGAGCTGCGCCTGGCCTGCGGGGTTTCCCGGAATGGCATCCGGGTAGAATATCTGTTGAAAGCCGGAGAAGCGTATGGTTTGATTTCGGCGCAACACCATACGGAGATCGAAGCACTTCACCATCTGCCGTTGCCCATGATTGTTTTTCTCAATTTCAGCCATTATGCCGTGTTGGAAGGCATTCGTCGAAACCAGGTGTACCTGAATGATCCGGAAGTCGGCCCCAAAATCGTTTCCATGGATGATTTTGACAAATCCTTTACCGGCGTGGTACTGGCGTTTTCACCGGGAAACACATTTCAAAAACAGGGTGCGCCATCCGGAATGATTCGCAGCCTGACCAGTCGTCTGGCCGGCTTTCATTCGGCGTTGACCTATGTGATTCTGGCCGGATTGTTTCTGGTTGTGCCCGGAATTGTCATACCGGTATTTTCCAAAATTTTTGTTGATCAGATTCTGGTTCAGCATCTTCAGGACTGGCTGACGCCGCTTCTTTTGGGTATGGGACTGACAGCCGTGCTTCGTACGGTTCTGACCTGGTTTCAAAAAGCCTGCCTGCTTCGCATGGAAACCAAACTGTCACTGGTCCATTCGGCCCGATTTTTTCAGCATGTCTTTCGGCTTCCCATTGATTTTTTTTCCCGGCGATTTGGCGGGGAGGTGGTCAGCCGGGTTCAGATCAATGACAAAGTGGCGCAGCTTCTTTCCGGAGAGCTGGCCGGCAATGTGCTCAATGCCGTCATGATTGTCTTTTATGCCGCCCTGATGTTTCAATACGACGCCCTGTTGACAGGGATCGGCATGGGTATTGTTTTCTTCAATCTTGCGGCGCTTCGCTATTTTTCAAGGCGGCGAATCGATCTGGTGCAGAAAATCCTACAGGATCAGGGAAAAAGCCTGGGCACCGCCATGAGCGGCCTCCAGATGATTGAAACCCTGAAAGCCAGTGGTTCGGAATCGGATTTTTTCGCCCATTGGGCCGGATATCAGGCACAGGTCAAGGATGCCGAGCAGAAACTGGGTGTTTCATCCCAGATGCTTGCCACCATCTCGACCCTTCTTTCCGCTTTGAATACGGTGGCCATACTGGGCCTGGGATCACTTCGGGTCATGGCCGGAGAATACAGTATGGGAACGCTGATTGCGTTTCAAAGTCTGATGGGCAGCTTTGTGGCCCCGATCAATCAGGTTGTCAACCTGGGCAGTCAGTTGCAGGAACTTCGGGGCCATATTACGCGACTGGACGATGTTCTCCGGTATCCGCAGGATGAACGCTTTTCCGCAACCAAAGCCATTGAACAGACCCGCCCGTCCACTGGCGTCAAATTGTCGGGTCAACTGGACATGATCGATGTTACCTTTGGTTACAGCCGCATGGAACCACCGCTGATCGAAAACTTCAATCTGTCGGTCAAACCGGGTCAGCGTGTCGCCCTGGTCGGGGGATCCGGGTCCGGCAAATCGACCCTGGCAAAACTGGTGACCGGCCTCTATCAGCCCTGGAGCGGCCAGATTCTGTTTGATGGGAAGCCCCGGGATGATTGGGCCCGGTCGTTATGGAACAGCTCCATCGCCATGGTGGATCAGGATATTTTCATGTTTGAGGGAACCATCCGGGAAAATCTGACCCTGTGGGATGAAACAGTTCCTGAACCCCATATGATACAGGCAGCGAATGACGCCTGTATCCACGACGCCATCACCGGGCGACATGGCGGATATGACAGCCGGGTGAATGAGGGTTGCGCCAATTTCAGTGGCGGACAACGGCAGCGGCTGGAACTGGCGCGTGCGCTGGTGGGCAATCCCACGCTTCTGGTGCTGGATGAAGCCACCAGCGCCCTTGATCCCACAACCGAAAAGCAGATTGACGACAATCTCAGGCGACGGGGCTGCACCTGTCTGATCGTGGCCCATCGTCTGACCACCATCCGGGACTGCGATGAAATCATCGTATTGAACAAGGGTCGGGTGGTTGAGCGGGGCACACATGACGACATGCGGCATGCCAATGGACCGTACGCGACGCTGATCAACCTGTAGGTTTGGGGCGGACCTGTCCGGTTGATTGCAGCATACAGAAGTCAGAATTCAGAAGCCAGAATAAATAGGGAATGGTTGCTGTTTATAAAAATGATATTTTCCTTATTTATTCTGAATTCTGGCTTCTGAATTCTGAATACCTGAGTAGCTACCCATTTTTACTCATAACAACAGCCTGATATGAACACTGGACCGAATGACACCATTATCGGCAATTGATCGAATATTTCACCCCGACTGTCAAACCCAGTCCAATAAACCATTTCTGCTGAACGACCCGGACATGGTCTGGCGGATTTTATCCGGTCGGTTTGAAATTTTTGCAGTGGCCCTGAAAGGCGGTCAGCCGGCCGGGTACCGGGATCATATATTTACAGCGGAAACCGGCCAGCTTCTGTTTGGACTGGGTCCATCGGAAACCGAAAACAAAACCGGCTTTCTGGCCGTGGGAAATGCCGATGCCCGGTTGCAGTGTCTGTCCATGTCCGAGTTTCAAAACGCCTTTCAGCAGCCGGGCATTACAGAGGCGGCATCGATTCTGATCGACCAGTGGGTCCAATCCCTTTCAAAAGGAATCATCGGGGGTTTCCGCACCCGATCGGATATCTTGCTTGATGCCGAAACACACATCACCCTGCCGGTCAATTCCCGTGCCTGCCCCCGAAAAGGCGTTGTCTGGATCAGCTTGACCTCAGGCAATGCGACGTTTCTCGGACTGGAGGATTTACCCCATGGAAACGGACAGGCGCCCATTCCCCTTGCCGAACCGGCATGGATTCAGACAACAACACCCGTCAGCCTGACAGGTGAATCCGGTTTATCGGCATGTAAAAGCCCATTGTTCTGGACCGGTCTGGATACCTTTCACCAACTGGCAATCCGGTGCCAGGGGATCAACCGGAATCTGACTGCTGTCGATACCCACAATCTGATAAAAGAAAAAGAACATCGGGATCGCACGCGCCTGACCCGGTCGTTCATGCAACTGGCCTCAGTTTCCAGAACCTTCAAAAAAGGGGAATGGTGGTATTCAGATATCGCCGATCCCCTTTTGACGGCCTGTCAGATGGTGGGAAAATCCATTGGGGTTTCCATCGTTGCGCCCCCCCGAAATCAGAAACAACCGGAAGAGCGGATCACCCTGCCGGATATTGCCCGGGCCTCGCATATCCGGATTCGCCAGGTGATGCTGAAAGAGGGATGGTGGCGCCGTGACAGCGATGCCCTTCTGGGCTTCACAAAAAACGGCAATTTACCGGTAGCCCTGTTGCCCCTGTCACCCCGTAAATATGTTGCCGTCGATCCGCAGGCCGGAATCCGTCAGGTGATCGATGAGGCGGTTGCCGCATCCCTGTCTCCAACCGCCTGGCAATTTTACCGATCTCTCCCCAACCGGAGTCTGGGGCCGCTTGACCTGATCAGAATCGGTCTTCATGGCTGCGGGAAAGATTTTATGACCGTTGCGATCACCGGCATTCTGGGCGCGCTTCTGGGGCTTTTACCCCCCTTGATGACGGCACTGATCTTTGATACGGTCATTCCCGAGGCATCCCGATCCAGACTCACCCAGATGATGATCATTCTGTTGGTGTGCACTGTTGGCGCATCCCTGTTTGATCTGACCAAATCGATTGCCGTCCTGCGACTGAAGGGAAAAATTGATCCCGTAGTCGAAGCGTCTGTTGTGGATCGGCTGATTTCACTTCCGGTTTTTTTTTACCGACAATATAATACAGGCGATCTGGCGAACAGAAGCATGGGAATTTGCGCCATCAGCCAGTGTTTGTCCGATGTGGCGCTGCAAACCATATTGGCAGGCGCATTTTCATCCGTCAATTTTCTGTTGCTGTTCTGGTATGAATGGCGATTGGCGCTTGTCACACTTGGGCTGTCGCTTATCGGTATTCTTGTTGCCATTTTTTCCAGTATGATGCAGATACGGTATCAGCGGGTGTTGAATGATATCGAAGGTCATATTTCAGGCATGTTGCTGCAATTGATATCCGGTATCGCCAAACTGCGCGTGGCCGGTGTCGAGGATCGCGCGTTTGCGGCATGGGCAAAAAACTTCAGTAGAAAAAGGCGATTCATATTCAAAAGCCGAACCCTTCAGAACAGTCTGGATACATTTAATACCGCTTATCCCATCGTCACGGCCATGATCATTTTTGCCTGGGTTTCATTAAAAAGTTCAGACCAGTTTACCACCGGAACGTTTCTGGCATTCAATGCGGCGTTTTTGAATTTTCAGTTTGCGCTGTTGCAGATGAGTACGGCGTTGACGTCCATCATGAATGCCGCGCCCTATTATGAACGTGCTCAGCCCATTTTATCTGCATTGCCGGAAGTGGATGAAAACAAAATCCATCCGGGACAGATCACCGGAGACATCGAGGTCAGCCAGGTATCATTTCGATATGACGCCGATGGGCCGCTGGTTCTGGACAATGTTTCCCTGAGCGTGAAACCCGGCGAATACATTGCCATCGTCGGAAGTTCCGGTTCCGGCAAATCCACCCTGCTCAGATTGCTGCTGGGCTTTGAGAATGCCGAGGCAGGCACCATTTTTTATGACCGTCAGGAATTGACAGTACTTGACATTCGTGAAGTCAGACGACAAATTGGTGTGGTCCTTCAAAACGGCAGCATCATGCCCGGCAGCATTTTTCGAAATATCGTGGGATCATCGGACTTGACCCTGGATGATGCATGGGAAGCCGCCCGAATGGCCGGCTTGGATCAGGATATCGCAGACATGCCCATGGGCATGTTGACCATGATGAGCTTTGGCGGCAGCGTGCTGTCCGGCGGACAGCGTCAGCGGCTGATGATTGCCAGAGCGGTTGTTCGAAAGCCCCGGATTCTTTTTTTTGATGAAGCCACCAGCGCACTCGACAATCGAACTCAGGCTATCGTCAGCAACAGTCTGGACAATCTTCAGGCTGCCCGGATCGTAATTGCCCACCGGCTGAGCACCATTATCCATGCAGACCGGATTGTGGTGATGGATCAGGGCCGTATTGTGGAAACCGGAACATACAGCGAACTTCTTGCACAGGATGGACCTTTTGCGCAGCTCGCCAAGCGCCAGATGGTTTGAACCATAGCGTAAAAGCGATATTAATCCTTCGATTTTAAAAAATTATAGTGAGTGATGAATCATTTTCCGGATATTGACACCCTTTGTGAACACATTCGAAACGGCTGGCGTTCATCTCAGATGATCTGCCGGCACATCGAGCAGATATATCGGGAAAGCGGCGCGGACATGACGACCGATCCGCTGGATCAGCAGTTTTATCTGAGCACGCTTTTCACCATAATAAAAACCATCGACGCGCGGCATGTGATCGAGACCGGCACATTTGTGGGGTGTTCCACCGCTGTCATGGCATGCGCCATGGATGATCTGAACACCGATGGCGTGATCGAAACCATTGATCCGGCGCCATCCCGGTACGGGGGGTTTGATGTACGGGACCCGGTTTCCGTCGCCAACCGGGTTTTGATGGGTCATTTTGCGCATCGGGTTATTCTGCATCGGGGCTATTCGGTAAGTGCTTGGGATGACAGCCGAAATGAGTTGCCATCCGCGCCGCAGGGAATTTTAACCCAACTGGCGTCCAGACAGGCAAAAACCGATTTGCTTCTCATTGACGGGGATCACTCGTATCCGGGCGCTTACTGGGATATGAAAATCGGGTGCAGAACCCTGCGGCCCGATGGACCCCGCCTTATTTTTGTGCATGACTATCATTCCATACCGGATGTTCGTCAGGCAGTGCGGGACTGGCGGATGCAGAACCGGCAATGGGTCGAATTTCGGGCTTACCGGAAAAATAGCGGATTTGCGTTGATGCAGTGTCATCCGGACCTAATCCAGGCGGAAAGGGAAAAGGCGGAAGGCTGAAGGGCCTACGGCATTCAGGCGGCCCGGCAGTTTCTCACTTCTCACTACTCAATACTCATATCACAATACTGAGGGAATAATTGTTAACATGGAAACCGAACTCAGAAAAATCATGATGACCCTTGTGGGTCGTATCAAAAACGGTATTGAATCGAAAGATACCGAAAGAATGACCAATCTGCTGGGTAATATACCGATCTGGATTTTTGACCGCCCGGGTACAGGCGCAGACATGCTTGAACGCTTTGTGAAATTGACCGGTCATTCCAGTGAGATGGAATTTCTGGTTCTGAACGTGATGGCTTTTGAAAAAAATGGAATCCGGGCGTCCCTTTCTGCAGAAACCCTTCTGATCTGGAACAATGAAAAAACATGGGAAGAAGAAGAATTTTTCGCGCTCATGCACCTGGGAATTGTCAAGCAGGATTCGACGTGGATTCCCGAATATCTCGGATTCACCCCAAAGCAGTCAGACCGGGAGTTGGCTACTGTTGCAGGTGGTTCTGCCATCGGAAACCCCTTTACAGAAACGGATGACGATTTACTTGCAACTGCGACCTATTTTGGAATGCCCTCTGCCAGCCCGTACATGGCCCTTCCCGTCCAGAGCATCGGGGCCGATTTCAAACCGCCCCAATTGCAGCTGATCCCTGACGATCATGAGCCTTCCGACATGATACCCGTTTACGTGCCGAAGTCTGTTTTGATCGAACTGCTGAACCATATGACAATTCCGCAAAGTCTGAAATCAGCCCCATGAGAAACATTTCTGATGAAACAATGATGCACGTTGGTGATTTGAGCGATTTGATCGATAGGCGGGATTACCGGGGGCTGCCCCTGAGACCGCCCCGGCGGCTGCTTCAATTGCTGCATCTGGCCAGGGAACATGCGGCTGCGGTGGCATATCGTCCCATCAGTTTTGGTAACAGGGGGTATCTGGAAGAACGGGTAACCGACCTGCATCACATTGGACAGGCCATCCAGGATATGCTTCCCGGGCTGAAACCTGCCTGGCAGTCAATGGCAGGCCATCTCTGCCGGTTGCTGTCAACCATTTCCAGTGACAGAAAAAAAAAGGCGTTTGACCGGATTGTAACGGATTGCGACAAAACCCGATATAAGGAATACTGGTTTCATGAAGTCACCTGTGTTCCTGCGGCAGACATCCCCCTGTTGACCCACCCGTATGATCATATTCTGGTGGTGATCGGTCCTGGAATCGGTCTGGGAGATGAGCTGTCCTGTGCTGAACTGCTCCTGTCCCTGAAAAGAAAATTCCCCCGGGCAGTTTTTGAATTTTATGGATATTATGCCAATGTCTGGCCCCATGTCCATTCAACTTTCAAATCAAACGGGCTTGCCGGATGTCCCATGACGGCCTTTGAATGTGTTGATCAGGCCATGAAAACGAAACAGGGGGATCATCTGCTGGTTGTTTATATCAATTTTACCGGCCTGTGTTTCCATCTGGCATTCTGCCTGGACCGCATCCGGCCGGATATTGTTGAAATAGCGGTCGGCCAGGGCAAAATGTGGTTTATGCCCCGGGATGGTATGCCGGTTCAGGTTGCCCATGGCATGGACCCGCTTTATCCGCAAAACTATGGCGTACTTCGACAGTTAGCCGGTCACCTGGTGGGTCCGATTCCCCGCCCTTCATCAAAACCCGGCAAAATCTGTCAGGAAGATGCATTTCAAATCGTTATCAGCCCGCTGACATCCAAGCCCATTTTATTGACGCCTGCCGACTGGGCCAATATGATTGAAAAAACCCTGGATGGTGTCACGAATCGAAAACCGGTTTCGTGTTTGGTGCTCCCCGGAATGTCCGTCACTTCAACCGACTATGCCCGGGAGATTGCTGAGCAGACATCCACCAAGGCGATATCGGACTTTCATATCGCGGTTCTGAACAAAGGACTCCCGCTGACACCGGATACGGCATTTTCCGAGGTGTATCAGGTCATGAGCCAGTCTCATCTGGCCATGGGGATCGATACCTATACATCTCATCTGGCTGCCATGATGTCGGTTGCATCGATCAATCTGTGTTATGAGCGGAATAGCGCTTTCTGGCCCGATGTGTCAAATTCCTGGTGGATCGAGCTCCGGCAGGGCCTGGAAACCATAACGGACCTGTCGAGCCTGTTGTTTGGACTGGTTGGCGGAACAAAGGCAATTGATCATTTTGAACCGGGAAAGGCCATTCACCCGGACATCTTTTTGAAACTGGACAGCCTGTTTTCTTCAATCCGGGATATTCCCACGCATGAAACGCTTCAGAATATTCTGAAAGCCGGTCATGAAGCATGGAACCATATCCCTCACAGATACCGCCATCTGATTGCCGCAATCGATGGCAATTACGCATGGCCCAGGGTGGTCAACTGGCTTTCCGATGACCATCTGGATGAAAAAATGCGATTCTGGATACTGGACATTCTGGGCAAATCCCATTTTCGCAAATTCTGCGTCCTGGCAGGCCTGCTCAAAAACCATTTTCAGCCTTCCAGTCATGAATGATCACCGACTTGACCTGAATACTCTCCAGACGGATCTGTCATCGGCCCGGATCCGACACAACACCCGCTATCAACAGGCGGTGGCCTGGTATCAGACAGCACTGACCCGGCAGTTTCAAATGAATCTGGAAAAGGTGCTGTCATTTCTGGTGCAAAACCGGGATATGGCCGGGATCAATGAGAAATTCCGTCTGATGATATCCCGGGCTGTTCTGGCGGAAGGCAAATCGGTCATGGACATATGCGCACTGGGACCACCCCTTGAAATATTTCCCTTGAAGTCCCTCAGTGATGGTCTGATTGCTTATGGTGCATGCGGCATCATGAAAACCGCCCTTGCCAATTCATGCCATTCAACTGAAACCAGCCTGGTCATGCATGATGTGGTCTCAATGGGTTTTGATATCCCGACAGCCCGCGCCATGGGTGTCATGGCCGCAGCAGCGATTCAGAACGCCGTGGTTGAAACCTGTCTGGCGGATCGCAGAACAGATATCGCTGAAATGATGATGCGGGTATCGGAACAGGTTTCAGCAGGTGTATTGATCCAATCATCATTCCCTGTTCCAATGACATGGGATCAGCATGAAGCTGCCGTCAGGCATCAGGACATCCCCGGACTCATGATGCTGGAGCAGATATTTTTAAAAACCGCCCCATCCGGTGTCCGTGTTCAGCTTCTGGAAATCGCCGCCAACCTCCACGGGTTGCGGCATATGATGGCGATACGGGCCAATGACTTGAATGGCAATCCGTCCCTTCAGCGTCTGACAGATTTCGTCAAAACAATCTGGAACAATGCCTGCGATCTGAATCCGGCTTGTCGCGATGCGGTTGCCACACGGGTAATCGGTTCACTGGAACAACTGGTTGTTCTTTCAAACCCGATGAAACAAGGAATGGATTGCCTGTGACTGACGAAATGCGGGATTTGAACACGATCAAAACCATGACCGCCGAGGTTCTTGAATGCAGCAACCATCACCGATGGCGATTTGGCGATGCGGTCACCACACTGATGCGCGAGGTATCTCTGGAATATGAAAACCAGCTTGAGAGCCTGCTGGCAGTCCCTTATGGACGGAAAATCCGGAATGAATTTTCTTCCGATTTACATGACGCGCTGTTTGCCTATCTGGTGTCCATGCAATGGGTGGGATGGGGTGACTGCGAATTTGGACCGCCTCTTGAATTGCAGGATGATTCCGGAATATATGCCCTGAGTCTGATCGCCTATCTGGGCGCCAGACTCATGGATGACGCCATCGATCATCATCTGGATTACAAAGGGCAGTTTCAGAGCTTTTATGGATATCTGACAGAAAAATCGGGCAGAGACCAGGCAGCGGGCATCAGCGCCGCCGCCGGACATTTTCTGATTACCGCATCGATTCGGCGCATGATCAAACGGGGTTCTCTGAATACCGCATGTTCTGTCATGCAGCTTTACAACCAGGTTTTTGCCGGAGCCCTGTGTGAAACAGGTGTCAACGGAATCGCCATAACGCCCGGATTGTATCGCTCCGTGATCCGGCAAAAGGCCGTGGCCTATGACAGAATCCTTCATGTTGTTTTTTTCAGAAAGGCGGAACCGCTTGTCCGGGAGCGCATTCTGTCTTTTCTGGCAACCCATTCCGAGTATTCCCAGTGGCTGAATGATTTGAGCGATGAAGCGGATGACCGGTCACGAAACCAGATGTCAATTTTGAAAGTGACCGGCATGGATCGGGATAAACTGATTAAAAAAATTCTGAAATCCTTTCTGGAACTCTGGAATGGCGCCGGAGACCTTCATCCGGACATTCGGAATGTCATGGCTGTCAGACTGAATGATTCATTAAAAAAACTCACCCGAGCAGACGGGTGAGGCCCGGGTTTTCCAAATGATGTCGGCTGAGCGTCAGCATTTTTTTGAGATTGTGGTGCAAGATGATGTCACGGGCCGTGGCATTCCCCTGGTCGAGATCCGTCTGAATAACGGATTGCGGGATTACACCGACAGTCAGGGCGTACTGGCGTTTTTTGAACCGGCCCTGATGAACCGGGATGTTTTTTTTCAGATCCGCAGTCATGGATACCGGTTCAATACATTGGTCGATGGCATACCCGGCGTGGTGCTGAAACCCGTTTCCGGCGGCAACGCGGTCTTGACATTGACCCGAATCAATGTGGCGGAGCGGCTCTATCGCATCACCGGAGAAGGAATATATTGTCACAGCAGGGCGTTGGGCCATTCTGTGCCACACGATATCCCGTGTCTCAATGCGGGTGTGATGGGTCAGGATACGGCGCTGGCTGCATTGTACCAGGGAAAAATTTTCTGGTTCTGGGGAGATACCTGGGGCACGGATCGTGTCAACTTTACCGTGGCCGGCGCCACATCCCGGACAACCGGGCCGGAAGGGCCCGATCCGGATACCGGTGTGGTGTTAACCTATTTTGTGGACAAGCGTGGATTTGCCAAATCGATGTGTCCGGGGTTTGGCTCTGGCCGGGTTTGGCTTGACTGGATCGCCGTGGTCCGGGATGATCAGGGACTGGCGCGTCTGGTGGCGCGATACACCCGCCTGAAATCCCTGGAGGATATCATTGAATGTGGCTTTGCAGTGTATAATGACAGTCAGGCAATTTTTGAACCGGTGGCTGTTTTACCGCCCGAATGCAACACATCCCATCTATCCAATCATCCCTTTCGCGCGCGTGTCAACAACCAGGATTATGTCTATTTTTCGGCAGGATATGCATTCAGCCGGGTTCGTGCAACGCTGGATGCCATCACCGATCATCGGCAGTATGAATATTTTGGGCGTCTTGAAAATGCCGGTGGAAAAACGCGGCCCATGCACCCCAGAACTGTACCGGCGCCGGATCGCCCGATTTATGGATGGAAACGGCGGTCACTTCCGGTTGACAAAAAATGCGGACCCGTATCGGCAATCCATGACAAACATCCAAAATGGCCGGAATGGATTCAGATACGGGATATCGAAACAGGCATCCCGGTGGATGCCTGTCCCGGCTCCATCTTCTGGAACCGGTTTCGGGATCGATGGATCATGATTGCCCAGGAAAACATGGGTCAAATCTGGTTTGCCGAAGCCGACACACCGGTGGGTCCCTGGGTTTATGCACGAAAAGTGGTCAGCCATTCTGACGTCAGCTTTTACAATCCCGTCCATCATCCATTTTTCGATAAACAAAACGGCCGGATCATTTATTTTGAAGGCACCTACACCCATCTGTTTTCGGGAAACGCTGACAGAGTACCCCGTTACGACTACAACCAAATCATGTACCGGCTGAATCTCGCGGACCCCCGGGTTTTTCTGCCCCAGCCGGTTTATCGAATCCATGACATCCAAAACAACGTCCGGTATGTATGTCGAAACAATCTGATGCTGTCACTCCGGGAAAGAAATGGTATCGATGCCATTGATTTTTTTGCCATGCAGCCCGATCACGCCCCTCCGGGAACAATTCCAATTTTCGGGTATTGTGATCAGGGATATTTCAGACTACATCCAAAACCGGATGGCAGTCAGATTCCGGCCCTTTTTCATGCGCTGCCGGCAAAATTGAAAACGCCTCATCAACAACTGGCAGGCAACTGGCAGTGCCGGTCTATCGATGCCCAGGGAGCGCAAAGGCCATTTATGTTGAATTTTCAGGCAA
Organism: Desulfatirhabdiaceae bacterium; assembly: GCA_050179135.1. Classification (GTDB taxonomy): domain Bacteria; phylum Desulfobacterota; class Desulfobacteria; order Desulfobacterales; family Desulfatirhabdiaceae; genus UBA4064. The sequence continues at coordinate 58,201 of JBFXFK010000002.1, forward strand.
GTGGTAATAGCCTGACGGCCGACATATCACCGGATCTGTTGACCATTACAAAATTTTCATACAGCCATCACACCATCGATCTGAACCTCTGTTATGAAGGTATAACATACCGGTTGCATGGCAGATTCAGACAGGGACACCTGACAGGAACCTGGCACGACACGAACAGGGATCAGGTTGGCACATGGGATGGCGAGCGGATGGATTTTGCCTGGAAACAGCGTAACGCGTTGTCTGTTGTCCCACTTTTCGAGTATTGGAATCAAACAGCAGGTGGTTATATTTATTCGACCCGGCGGCGGTTGCATGACAGTGCATGGGTCCGGTCCGGATCACCCCTATGCCTGGTGTGGCAAAACCACTTGACGGATCTGGCGCTGGACTTTGAAACCGAACCGGTGTAGCCGGTTGCAAGGAGAATCTCATGACAATATCAGCATCCGTATATGACGCGACATGGATCACAACAGAAATCCAGCGATTTGTAGCCGCATCGCCGGAAAACTGTCTGGATGAAAGAACATCGGAACCGGCATTTGATCCGCCCCTGGTGGGATTTTCAATCGGGTCTGATCCGCTTTATGACGAATATGTTTCCCATATCGGAAATTTTTATCTGACCCCGATCAAAATCTTTCATCTGGCATTCCCGGAGCAGCAAGACGTCACCGCCCCGGAGATTGCCGTAATCAGTTGGATTTTACCGTCAACCCGCGCCACCAGAAAGGATCATTCGGCCCAAACCCGATATCCGTCGGAACGGTGGGCCCGTACCCGGTATTATGGTGAGAAATTCAATGAAACATTGAGACGTCATGTGGTCACCTGTCTGATGGATGCGGGCATTTCCGCCGTGGCCCCCATTTTGGCGCCCTTCTGGGAAAAAAGCATGGACGGACCCTATGCGCCCTGTTCCAACTGGTCGGAACGTCACGCAGCCCATGCCGCCGGTCTGGGAACATTCGGGCTGTGTGATGGACTGATTACACCCCTTGGAAAAGCCATTCGGACCGGGTCGGTGGTCGCCCGCATGTCAATTTCCCCCGATCCCAGACCCTACGCCCATCACCATGCCTGGTGCCTCCACTACAGCAACGGGACCTGTGGCAAATGCATTCCCCGATGTCCGGTGGGGGCGATCAGTTCTGCAGGACATGACAAAAAGCGGTGCATGATCTACACCGACCAGACCATGAGGGACCATGTCAAAAACACATACGGGATCACAACCTATGCCTGTGGTCTGTGTCAGGCCGATGTGCCGTGCATGGATCATATCCCGACACCGGATGAGGGGTAATTGGGCATAATGTTTCATGAACTTTGACCGAAAGATCTTTCATTGAAAACGGTTTCTGAATGAATTTTACCCCCTTGTCCAGCACCCCCCTGTGGGCAATCACATTGGCGGTATATCCGGACATGAACAGAACACCAAGATTCGGGATCAGCGTCATCAGTTTTTCGGCCAGATCATGACCGTTCATTTCCGGCATGACCACATCGGTCATCAGCAGACGAATGCTGCCGGCATGTTCCTCGGCCAGCCGCAACGCCTCCCCGGTTGTATTTGCCGTCAGCACGGCATAGCCCATTTTTTCCAGCATGGTTCTGCTCAAATTCAGAATGCCGACATCATCCTCCACGATCAGGATCGTTTCGCCATGGCCCGGTATGATATCCTCCGCCGACACCTTGTCAATTTCGGAAATCCCGCTGCCTTCCCGGGGGAAATATATCCGGAATGTCGTTCCTTTGCCGGGTTCGCTGTAAACATTGATAAATCCATTATTCTGTTTGACAATGCCGTAAATCATGGCCAGTCCGAGGCCGGTGCCTTGGCCCACGCCTTTGGTGGTGAAGAACGGTTCAAAAATTTTGTCCCGGGTATCCTGATCCATGCCGCAGCCGTCATCACTGACCGCCAGCAAAACATAGTCTCCAGGAACAAAACTCGCATGATCATTACAGTAAACCTGGTCAAAGGTCACCCGCTCTGTTTCGATCGTGATTTTGCCCACATCCCAAATGGCATCCCGGGCATTGACGCACAGATTGGCCAGAATTTGATCCAGTTGTGACGGATCCATTTTGATCGGCCACAGCTTGCCTTTGGGCAGCCATGCCAGGTCGATATCCTCGCCGATCAACCGCCGCAGCATTTTGAGCATGCCCTCCACGGTTTCGTTGAGATCGATCACTTTGGGTGAAATGGTCTGCTTGCGGGCAAAGGCCAGCAATTGACGGGTAATCTCTGCGGAACGCCTGGCTGCCTTTAACACTTCCTGCAGATCCTCATGTATCGGATCAGACGGGGTCACTTTGTCAATGGCCATTTCCGTATATCCCAGAATCACGCCCAGCATGTTGTTGTAATCATGGGCCACACCACCGGCCAGACGCCCCACCGATTCCATTTTCTGGGCCTGACGGAACTGCTCTTCCAGCTTGTGTTGTGCCGTGACATCTGTTGTGAAACCATCCACAATGAATTCGCCATCCGCATTTTTTCGGGCCATTCGGGCATGTGTATTCAGCCAGATGATCCTGCCATCGGCTGTACGGGCCTGATATTCAAAATTTTCCACACGACCATTTTCCTGAAGCTCTTTCAGAAACTCGTCCCGATTTTCAGGATTGACATACAGATCCTCCCGCAAACGGGTATAGCGTTCCAGAACATCCCTGGGGGAGTTCAGGCCCAGAATGCGGGCCATGGCGGTGTTTACCGACAGAGATCGTCCCTGAAATGTGGTGGAAAACACACCGATGGGCGCATTTTCAAAAAGATCCCGGTATTTGGCTTCGCTGGTCTGAAGCATTCTTTCGGTCTGTTTTTGATCGGTAATGTCATGGATAATGGAATGCAGCAACGTCTTTCCCTTAACCACAATTCTGCTGCTGAATACGGCCACATCCCGGATTGAACCATCCGCCCGCCGGTGACGAAATTCGAAATACTCCTTTTTCTGCCATCCTGCCTTTTCCATCTCCCGGTTTATGTCTTCGGGAGAAAGCGTATTGATGTCCTGGATTTTCATCTGTCTGAGCTGATCTTTTGGCCATCCATAAAAGCTTTCGGCCGCCTGATTGGCATCGATAATCCCCCCGGTATCGGGATCGATGATCAACTTGACCGCGGCATGGTGTTCAAAAATATTTCTGAAAAGCGTCTCGCTCTCCTTCAGTACCGCCATCGTTTGTATCGCCGATACCTGATCGGATAAAATCTTTCCGGCAAGAATCGTTGTCAGGGGATACAGCAGCATCACAGGCAGGCCAAGCTGTTTGATAACGGTCAGTCCGGCGCCATCGGGCAGGGTAAACATCGCAGCCAGCATTGCCAGATGAACGATAATGCCAAAAAAGTAGAGTTGATCCTTGGATGGCGGGTGTGTATTCGGCTTTAAACGGTAATGGGCCAAAAGACCGATCCCGACAGAGGAAAGAATGACGGTCACACCCATCAGCGTTCCGGCGCCTCCCAATCCGATTCGACACAAAATTGTCAGGGCCGCGGCGGCAGCGCCGGCCCATGGTCCGAAAAATAATGCACACAGGCTGACCATGATAGACCGGCCATCAAAAATCAGGCCGGGTCCCAGATTCAGCGGCCGCAGCATTCCGATGATGGCAACCCCGCCAAACAGTATTCCCTGCAACAGCACTCCCGTACGGGTATCCCGGGGGTAGCGCTTTTCGACAAAGCCGGAAACAATGCTGAGGGCGACCAATAGGGATAAATTCAGTATCAAATCGAGATAGATCATTTACCGTTTATCCAATATCTTTCGAACCCGTTCGACCAGGGTCTTCACCGAAAAGGGTTTCTGCAAGAAGTTGACGCCTTTATCAAGAACCCCATGATGAACAATGACATTGGCGGTATAGCCGGACATGAAAAGTGTTTTGATGGTTGGCTTGATGGCATGGATTCTGTTCATTAGCTCCTGACCGTTCATTCCCGGCATGATCACATCGGTAACAAGCAGGTGGATCGGGCCGTCATAATCTCCGGCAATCGCGATGGCCTGTTGCGGCGTACCGGCCAAAAGCACGGTATATCCATATTTTTCCAGAATGGTTTGGCTGATATCCAGTATGACCTCATCGTCTTCGACCAGCAGAACGATTTCATTACCGTGCAGGGAATGCTGCTGAATCACGGACACACTGGCATGATCTTCAGGATGTTGAACCCTTGGCAGATAAATCCGGAATGTCGTGCCGGAATCCGGTTCACTGTAAACATTGATAAACCCGTTGTTCTGTTTGACAATGCCGTAAACCGTCGCGAGCCCCAGGCCGGTACCCTTTCCCAAATCCTTTGTCGTAAAAAACGGTTCAAAAATATGGGACAGAATTTCTCTGGAAATGCCGCAGCCCGTGTCACTGACTGCCAACAGAACGTAATCGCCGGCATGAAATCCGGCATGTTGCGCACAATAGCTTTCATCAAAGGTGATATTGTCTGTTTCGATGGTCAGGTTTCCAACGCCGTCAATGGCGTCCCGCGCATTGATGACCAGATTGATCAGAATCTGATCGATCTGTGAGGGATCCATCTGGACGGCCCCGATATTCAGTCCGGGTTTCCAGACCAGGTCTATATTTTCTCCGATCAGTCTTTTCAGCATGTTCAACATGCCGGATACGGTTTCATTCATATCCAGTATTCTGGGGTTGATGGTCTGCTTTCTGGCAAACGCCAGGAGCTGCCGGGTGAGATCGGCTGCGCCAAGGGCCGATTTTTGTATTTCCAGCAGTTTTTTTTCAATCGGATTATCCTGACCTGCGTCAAGGAGCGCCAATTCCGTATAACTGAGAATTGCCTGCAGCCGGTTGTTGAAATCATGGGCAACACCACCGGCCAGCCGACCGACAGATTCCATCTTGTGGGCCTGCCGAAGCTGTTCTTCCAGTTTTAACCGATCCTCTTCGGTCTGTTTCCAGGCGCTGATATCCACCAGATGACTGATCATATAAAGCGGTTCGCCATTTTTCGCCGATATCAACGCATTGTTGGCAATCGTCCAGATGATCCGGCCATCCTTGTGAATGTATCGTTTTTCCGCCTGGTTGAAGGCCAGTTCACGATTCATCAACTGCCGCCATCTTTCCCTGCCGCCTTCCCGGTCATCCGGATGGGTAAATTCATTGAAGGACCGCCCGGTCAGCTCATCCGCATCATAGCCCAAAATGCGACAGAGCTGATCATTCACCTGAATAAACCGGCGTTGGGTATCGATGACGGCCATACCGACCGGCGCACTTTCAAAAATGGCCCGAAACCGTTCTTCACTCGCCCTGAGACGCTTTTCGGTTTTTCTGTGCCGGGTGATGTCATGCGCCACCGCATAGGTGATGCCCCGTTCGGGAGCCGGATGGGATTTAATGGACGATTCCAGATCATGAACCCGTTTTTCCAGTTCTTCATACGTCGGCTTTGTTGCCATGACATGTTTCCTGTTTATTTGGAAATGCACTCAGTATTGACCTATGAGTCGTGCGTATTGAGAAACAGCCAGGCCGCCTGACCGTCCAACGGCGGCACTGTCTGAATGCGGGTTGCAGCGCCTTCAGCCTCCGGACTAATATTTTTTCAAGTCATCATCATCCGGTAAAATGAGTTGATCCGGGCTGACCGTCCCCTTTTTGTTTTGAGCAATATGTTTTGGGACAGATTGCTTTTTGGCCGGCAGCATGGAATGGATTTTGACATCCTTTTTCATGACCGGTTTTATGCGAGCCTGATCACTGACAGTTGACGCGTTGCGTCCAGTTACCAGTCTCGCCAGTTGATTGACAATCGATTTCATCTGTTCTGCCTGGGCATTCAACTCCTCACTGGCGGATGCCGATTCCTCGGCACTGGCCGCATTCTGCTGGGTCACCCGGTCCATTTCTGTCACGGCCACAGTTACCTGGCCGATACCCTGAGCCTGCTCGCCCGAGGCGGCGGCAATCTCACCAACCAGCCCGGCGACTTTGGCAGAACTGGTTGCCACCTGCTGAAACGCTTCGTTGGTCCGGGTTACCAGTTCGGAGCCGTCCCTGACTTTCTTGACCGTTCCCTCGATCAGGGTGGACGTGTTTTTGGCTGCGTCTGCCGCACGCATGGCCAAATTTCTGACCTCATCGGCCACAACAGCAAATCCGGCCCCGGCTTCACCGGCGCGGGCAGCCTCGACTGCGGCATTCAATGCCAGCAGGTTGGTCTGAAATGCAATTTCATCAATTGTTCTGATGATCTTGGATGTTTCTTCACTGGCATTCGATATCTCCTCCATGGACACGATCAACTGGTTCATGGATGAGTTGGCCTTGTCCACAACCTGCCGGGCTGTTTTCATCAACGCATCGGCCTGTCCGGCATTGCCGGCATTGCGTTTGGTCATGGAAGACATTTCTTCCAGGGATGCGGATGTCTCTTCAATGGATGAGGCCTGCTCCGACGCCCCTTCAGCAAGAGACTGACTGGCCGATGAGACCTGATTTGACGCGGATGCGACCTGTTCTGCGCCATCTGACAGACCACGGGTGATCCGGTCCAGTGGATTGGCAATACTGCGGGCAATCAGAAAAACCACGATCATCATGATCAGGATCGAAACACCGCCAATGCCAATGGTTGACCAGGTAATGCTTCGGGCATCCTGAAGAATCCGGCTCATGGGAACACCTATGGCAAACCCCCAGGGTGTTTTTGAGTGACCGACTGTCAATGGCGCCGTGACGATATAGATATCGGATTTCATGGCAGGGGAATAATTGGAAAAGGCAAAGGATTCTCCTTTTTGAATGGCATTGGCAAATTGACCCAGGTATGGGCCCGCCATATCACTTTCGGTTTCCCGCATCTGTTTGCCGGATCGGGATGGATCCGGGTGCGCAACAATGGTCCCGTTGTTTGAAAAAATGGCACTGACACCGACATCATAGGGGTGAATGCCGTCTGTCATTTTCTGAAACCGTGTCAATTCAATATCGATGCCGACAACTCCGACAAAATCCCCGTTTTTGTTGGACAGCGGAACAGCCACGCTGGTGATCAGCATTTTTTTTCCGGCCACTTCATAGTGATAGGGGTCCAGAATGGTTTCCATCCGGGTCTTTTTGGGAATCAGATAATAATCCCCGGGCCCTTCCTTCTCATAATCCAGCAGGGGTTCAACTGCAATTTTTCCCGATCCCCGGTTCCAATACGGAATAAACCGGCCCGTGGCATCGGTTCCTTCCTGATTGACAAAGTAATGATCCATTCCATCCAGGGCATTCAACTCCCAGCAGGTCCACACACCTAAAAATCCGGGATTTTTTTCCAGAATAACTTCCAGTTGTTTGTTGATATCAGAGCGCCGTTCTTCAGCCCCAAGTGATTCGAAATTTGAAAAAATCTGGGCCAGTGTCCGGGCCACATCCATGGCCACTTCAAGATCGGCTTTGACTTCACTGGCATGCTGTCTGGCGGTGGCCTGTGTACCGGACAGGGCAAATTCTGTAATGGTGTCTGACGACCGGATGGAAACAAATCCGATTGTGACACCAAACGCCAGCACCGCGACCGCGCAGATACTGAACAGCATTCTGGTTTTCAAGTGAAACCGGTTGATCATGTCTTTCTCCCCCTGATGTCGGAATTGATTTGCATCATAAAATATTGGTAACACCTCCGGTATTCAGAATTCAGGAGTCAGAATTCAGAATACCGGGTAGGTCAGGGCGCCGCGACTTTTTGCGGCTCCCTGACTCCATGCCGCATCCCGCTTTCCCGCTGTCAGGTAGGCCAAACTGCCGGCCAACCTGACCTACGCCACACAGCCAGAATGCGCTCCGGCGGAACCTATGCAGGTCAGGGCGCCGCGGCTTTTTGCGGCTCCCTGACACCATGCTATTTTCACGCTAAACTCCGGCATCCATCCAGAACCTCCCGGACCTTTTCAACCAGTGTTTTTACTGAAAAAGGCTTTTGCAGAAAGTTGATTCCCTGGTCCAGGACACCGTGGTGGGCGATGACATTGGCCGTATATCCGGACATGAAGAGTGTCTGAATTTCCGGCTGAATATCGTGCAGTCGATTTCTCAGTTCCTGACCATTCATTTCCGGCATGATCACATCGGTGATCAGCAGATGGACCGGCCCCTGATGGTTTTTCACCAGTTTCAGGGCCTCATTGGGGTTATGTGTCGCCAAAACTGTATATCCGAAGCGTTCCAGAACCATTCGGCCGATATCCAGAATGGTTTCATCATCTTCCACCAACAGAACCGTCTCTGTGCCATGCATGGGTTTCTGTCTGGATGCATCGGTTACGGTTTCCGGCTGATCATTGGTTACAGGCAGATATATCCGGAATGTCGTCCCCTGCCCCGGCTCACTGTAAACATTGATAAATCCGTTGTTTTGTTTCACGATGCCATAAACCGTGGAGAGCCCCAGCCCGGTCCCTTTTCCCTGTTCCTTGGTGGTAAAAAACGGCTCGAATATCTGTTCGACAATATCCTTTTCCATTCCCGTACCCGTATCGCTGATGGCCAGCATCACATAGTCACCGGGAATGAACCCCATATGGATTTCGCAATAGGAATGATCCAGTGCTGCATTTTCCGTTTCGATTGTCAGAGACCCGACACCTGAGATGGCATCCCGGGCATTGACACATAAATTGACCAGAATCTGATCCAGTTGGGATGGATCAATTTTGACCGGCCGCAGGTTCAGGGCCGGTTTCCATGAAAAATCAATATCCTCACCGATCAGACGGTGCAGCATTTTCAACATGCTGGATATGGTTTCGTTCAGGTCCAGTATTTTTGGGCTGACTGTCTGTTTTCGGGCAAAGGCCAGGAGTTGACGGGTCAGATCGGCAGATCCCTGTGCAGCCTTTTGAATTTCCAGAAGGCTTTTCCGGAGTGGGCTATCGGGTCCGGCATCCTCAAGCACCATTTCGGTATAACCCAGAATTGCCTGAAGCCTGTTGTTGAAATCATGAGCCACCCCGCCGGCCAGTCGCCCGACAGATTCCAGTTTCTGGACCTGAACCAACTGGGTTTGCAGTTTCTCCCGCTCTTCTTCAGCCCGAAAACGCCCGGTAATGTCCTGGTTGACCACTATCGCACCATCAACCCGTCCATCCTGATCCAGTACCGGCGAGGTGCTGTTCAGAACGATTTTTTTCTGACCATCAAAGGCATCGATTTCAAGCAGTTCATCAACAATGGTTACGCCTTTTCGGATGGTGTGGGCCAGCGCCCAGTCATCGGCCGCAATTTCCTCGCCGGACGGCAGCCGTCTTGCCTTGAAAATGCCATAATCAGCCGGTGAAACCTGGGGTTCCGCACCCCATATTTTGATGCCGGCCGGATTGCCGCGAAGCAGTTTGCCATCTTTATCCGTAAACCAGAGGCCGATCGGCAATACGTCAAATATCCGTTCCAGAAGACTTTCGCGCTTTCTCAGGTTTTCCTCGGACCGTTTGATCCCGGTGATATCCCGGGAAACGCCCAGGACAGAATGCACCTGGCCCTGGGCGTCCATTTCGGGAAAAAGCCGCCAGTTCAAATAGATCGGTCCATCTGTCCCCATCCATTCAAAATTTTCCTCATGCGGCTGACCGGTCGAAAAAACCCGATCGATATTGGACTCCCAAAGCGTGCACAGATACTCCGGAAACCCCATTTCCCGATGGGTATGACCAATGTATTCTTCCCGGGCTTTGCCGGACACCCGTATTGCTGCGGAATTGGCATAAATATGGCGGTGCTGCCGGTCATACCGCATGATGTAATCCTGGCTGTTTTCAGCCAATGACCGGTACTGCTCTTCCCTGTCCCGCAGCGCCGCTTCTGCCTCCCGGTGTTCGACGACTTTCCAAACGCCGTCCATCAACAGGGTAAGCTGAAGAATGTCGGTTTCGCCATAATCGGTTTCCTTGTTGGCAACGCCGATGACCGCCACAATTTTCCCGCTGCTGAAAACCGGCACGGTCAAAAACCGATTCAGCGGGGCATGTCCTTCCGGATAGCCTTTCTTCAGGGGATTCGGCGCCACGTAATCATTGAGGATGACGGGTTTCCGCTGGCGGACCGCCTCTCCCCATACACCGGTTTTATCCAGCTCGTACCGCGTTTGCGGGCTGGCAATGGTACAGGCCTGCATCACCTCTTTGGACCAGGTGTTCAGGATGAATTCCTGCCGGTCTTCCCGGTAAAAATAAATATAGCCAAACCGGCTTTGGGTCAGTTTGATGGCCTCATCCAGGGCAAAATCCAGAAACGCCTGGGTGGTTTCAACCCGGTGCTGAAGGATTTCAACCAGGCTTTTCAGCCGGGCATCACTCAGGCGAAGCTCTTCCTCGGCCCGTTTTCGATCCGTGATGTCACTGACAGTCATCAGCAGTTGGGAAGACTGATTCCGGGAACCGGCGAAATCCGCCAGTGTCAGTCTTGTGCCGGACATCTGTACAAAAGCCAGATTTCCCGAACCGGAAACAAGGCCCATTTCCAGGGTTTTATCATCGGGATGTTTGAAAAACGACCGGTACCGCGCCAGAAACAGATTCTGGTCAGATCCGGCAATAAATTCATGGACACCCCTTCCCTTTACATGGTCTGCATCCAATCCCACCATATTGCAAAACGTTTTGTTTGTTTCCTGAATCATTCCTGAGTCATTCAGGACCAGATACCCGACCGGCGCATGGTTGAACAGAACGGAAAAGCGGTCTCTGGATACCGTCAGCGATTCCTGGGCCTGACGCAATTCTTCGTTTTGAATCTCCAGCTCGATCTGATGAACCTGAAGCTCGTGGATGAGTTCTGCGGCCTGATCACTTGAAAGAATTTCCGGTTGCAAATCACCTTTCCGGGTTATGGCCTCGACGTGCTGTCTCAATTTGTTCATTAATTGTTGTTTTTCATCCATAATCATCAATTTCACATCCGGTCCGTAATATCTTCAAACGTGGTATAAACCTGAAAGGGCTTTTCCTCGCCTCTGCGAAATTCCGGCGTGGCGTTCACCATGATCCATCTCGTCTGATCAAGTTCCGGAGAAAAGATGCCCATGACAAATCCCAATACCGGGTTGCCTGTCCTCAGCGCCACCATGGACGGATGCTCGTCACCCGACAGGGGTTCCCCGTTTTCCCGAATGGCTTTCCAGCGCGGATCCATCGACGTCCGCCCCTGCATCTGGTCCAGACTCAGCCCCAGAATCCGTTCCGCAGAGGGATTGGCGGAAATGATTTTACCGTCTGCATTTTGATATACCACTCCCTGGGCCATGGTTTCAAAAAGGGTTCGATACTTGGCTTCACTGGCCTGAAGATCGGCTTCCATACGTTTTCTTTCGGTAATGTCCTCAAAAATGACCCCCAGACGCTGTCCCGGGAGTTGAAATACCTGGATGCGGTAGGCCCCCTGTATCCGGTCATCCTGATAATTCAGGTCTTCCAAATAACAGATTTCACCGGTTTCAAGCACCTGTTGGAAACGATCCGTAATCCCCTGGGCCCTGGCCTTGGGCCAGATATCGTCAAATCGTTTTCCCTTCCAGATCTCTGTTGTGATTCCGGTCAGTTGTCCAGCCTTGGGGTTGGCGCTTTCCAGCACAAGATCACCGGCACTGTTCCGGGTATAAACAAACATGCCGGCAGGCATATACTGGGTTATATCCTGAAACAGGGTATCGCTTTGCTGCAGTTGGCTCCTTGCATTTTTCAGTTCCGTGATATCGACAAAGGTCAGGACGACACCTGAAAACCGGTTTGGGCCAATGTGATAGGGCATGACGCGGGTCAGATACCAGTGACCATCACCGGCAAAAACATCCTGTTCTGTCAGCCGGTTGTGTTTCTGAACATCCCGCGCCATTATGACCGGATCGAAGTCAACCAGCCGGTGGGACAGATGGGAAACAGGCCTGCCGATATCCTTTTCCATGATGTTGAAGATCCGGGTGATTTCAGGGGAATATTTCCGGATTTCCAGATTTTCATCCAGAAGCAGGGTGCCGATCCGCGAGCTGGTCAAGAGATTGTCCACATCATTGTTCAGCTCGGTCAGCTCGATGATTTTATTCTGATATTCGGCATTGACCGTATAAAGCTCCTCGTTGGTGGATTGCAGTTCCTCATTGGTGCTTTGCAACTCCTCATTGCTGGCCAACAGTTCCTCATTGGTGGCCTGAAGCTCTTCATTGGATGTTTCCAGCTCTTCGATGGTGGCCTGAAGGTTTTCCCGCGCAAACTGCAGTTCCTGTTCCAGGTCCTTGATGCGCTGCCGGGCTTCCTCGCCCACGTCATATGCGGCATCCCCGATCAGATCGATCGGGGGTTCCTGGCGGGTTTCCTCAAAAAACACCGCAACAAGGGCTTCATTTCCTTTTTTGGCGGGCATGGGTAAAATTCGCATGCGAATGTTGCGGGTTGCGTCCATGTGTCTGAGCCGAATATTGGTGTAGGCAATTTCTTCATGGGTGCGAAAGACTTTTTGAATGCCGGTTGCCAGTGGAATGGCCAGATCTTTTGCCGCCATTCGCGTGATATCATAAACCACCCGGCCGGAAGGAACACTGAAGTAGCCTTCGGTGTTGCCCACGATATGCATGATCTCCATCTGTTCATTGACAATGACCGACAGGGGGATGTAATGCGCAGCCACCAGTTCCAGATAGCGCCGGATCATCCGACTGTCATCGGGTTCTGAATAGCGGCGTCTGTCATGTCTTACCGGCAGCCGTTGACCCGGATAGAGCCGATCGGCCTGAAGAGAAACCGACAGGTCTTTTTGAAGTGATTTTGATTTTCCCTTTGACCGGTAGATTTTGAATTTTGAATGCACCGTTTCAAAACAGTCGGTCATGTCTCCGATGCTTTCACTGCTTCCCAGAAACATCACTCCCTGGGGATTCAATGAAAAATTGAACATTTCAAGCGCCTTCTGCTGGAGAATCGGCTGAAGGTAAATGAGAAGATTTCTGCAACTGATCAGATCGATGTTGGTAAACGGGGGATCACGGACCAGATTGTGCTGGGCAAACACCACCATTTCCCGGATGTGACGGGCGATCTGATAGTTGTCCTCCTTTCGATAAAAATATTTGGTCAAGAGTCTGGGCGTCAAATCCGCGGCAATACTTTCCGGATAAATTCCGTTGCCGGCCGACACAATGGCATCCCGATCGATATCGGTGGCAAATATTTTGATATCCCGGCTGATTTTTTCCTTTTCCATCGCTTCCTTGGTCAGGATGGCAAGAGTATATGCTTCTTCGCCTGTCGAACAGCCGGAAACCCAGAACCGGATTTCCTGGTTCCGGTTCCGGTGCAGTATTTCGGGAAGGCAGGTTTCACCCAGTTCGCTCATGGCTTCGGCATCCCGGAAAAAACTGGTTACACCGATCAAAAGCTCCCGATACAGGGTCATGACCTCCCCGGGATAGGTTTGCAGATAGTGGACATAATCCCTGAGGTCATCCATCCGGTTGACCGTCATCCGACGCTCGATTCGGCGGGTAATGGTGCTCGGTTTGTAGTAGGTGAAATCGACCTTTGTCTTTTCCCGCAACTCGGCAAAAATCCGGGTCAGGCCGTCTTCGTCCGTCAACAGCGTCTCCGAGCGTTTTTCCCGGGATGCATAGGGATGTTCCACAAAGGACATCAACTGATCGGGCATGTCCTCCGGGGATAATATAAAATCCGCCAAACCGGTTGATATCGCGGCACGGGGCATACCGTCAAATTTGGCGCTTTCCTGATCCTGCACCATGACCATGCCTCCAAACTCCTTGATGGCGCGAACCCCCCGTGTGCCATCGCTTCCGGTGCCGGAAAGAATGATGGCAACCGCCCGCTCGGCCTGATCTTCTGCAAGTGACCGCAGAAATATATCGATGGGAAGGTTGATGGACCGGCTGGTTTCCTGATCCTTCAACAGCAGCCTGCCATGAAATATGGTCAGATTTTTTTTGGGTGGAATCAGATACACCTGATTGGCTTCCACCGCCATGCCGTCTTCGGCCCGATGAACCCGCATCTCGGTCTTTTTGGACAAAAGCTCCACCATCAGACTTTTATAATCGGGAGACAGATGCTGAATCACGATAAATGCCAGACCACTGTGTGACGGCATATGCGTAAAAAAAGCATCGATGGCCTCCAGTCCGCCTGCAGATGCACCGATGCCGACATAATGGGTAGGGGTCTTCCGGTCCGTATTCGCTGCTGTATTGTTCATTGAGAACCTTTTATAAAAATAATAAAATCGGGATTATCAGTCATGAAAAGCCTGGCGGGGGATAATAATTTTAAAAAATAATACGCATATTTTTTGGATTCTCTCAATAAACAGCTTGAATCTCAATACCTAAAAAATATTTATTGAAAAAGACTGAAGGCTGAAGGTACCGCAACCAGCATTCATGCAGAGCAGCCGTCGGACATTAAGCGGGTAGGTCAGGGTGCCGCGGCCTTTTGCGGCTCCCTGACACCATGCCGCAACCCGCTCACCCGCAGTCAGGCAGGCCATACTACCGGCCAACCTGACCTACAGGCTGATCTTTATCAAGAATATCCCGAACCCGATTCAACAGTTCGGACATCTGATACGGTTTCTGGATAAATCCGGCTGCCCCGGATTCCAGGGACCGGGTTATCTGGGCGTCAACAGAATATCCGCTGGCGATCAGAATTGCGGCATGGGAATTCATTTTCAACAATTCCTGAAGGCACCGAAAGCCCCCCATTCCCGGCATGCTGAGATCCAGGATGGTCAGATCAATCCGCGCGTCACATTCGGCATGACGCTGAAGTGCGGCTTCACCACTTGCGGCTGCCATGACGGAATAACCATAACGCCCAAGCATTTGAGAAACCAGATCCCGGATATCCGCCTCGTCATCCACGATCAGAATGGTTTCTGTCCCGCCGGTTAGTGCCTTGTCCGGTGCTGCTGACAGGATATCGGCAGTTTCTGTCTCGATGGCCGGGAAAAAAATCCTGAAGGTTGTTCCCCTCCCGGATCGGCTGTCACACTGAATAAGCCCGCCATGACTGACCACAATGCCATAAACCGAGGATAATCCCAATCCGGTTCCCTTGCCGACAACCTTGGTGGTGAAAAAGGGTTCAAAAATATGATGGACCGTTTCCGGATCCATGCCGATCCCGGTGTCGGTCACCGTTATCAACACATACTTTCCCGGTTTTGCATCCGGATACTGTATCAATTCATTTTGCGCGATGGTCATATTTTCGGCTTGCAGGATAAGCTTTCCCCCATCCGGCATGGCATCGGCCGCGTTGACACCCAGATTCAGAATCATCTGCTCGATTTGTACCGGGTCTGCCTTGACGGTCCACAACCGGCTGCTGGAATGGATCTCGATATCAATCATTCTGGGAATGGTACGCTCCAGAATACGGACTGCCAGCGCCACCTCCTGGCCGAGATTGAGATTTCGGCGCTCCGAAACGGCCTTCCGGCTGAACAGCAACAGTTGACGGACCAGTTTGGCGGCCCGTTCTACCGAGTTTTCAATCCCTTTCAATTTTGTATAAGCCGGATCATCGGCTGTTTTGTCCATGAGCAGAATCTGGGCATAGCCACCGATACCCTGAAGCAGATTGTTGAAGTCATGCGCCACACCGCCGGCAAGCGTGCCGACCGCCTCCATCTTTTGGGCATGCCGAAGCTGATCTTCCAGCGCCATTCTCCCGGTGATGTCCTCGAATGACACCAGATTCTCACCCGATTCAAGTCTTACCGGCATAAAATGAATCACTTTTTTTCGGCCATCCCTGCAGACGACATCGAATATCCTTGGACGCTGTTGCAAATCACCATGACGCGCCAGATCATCCTTCCAACTACCGATAACCTTCCTGCGGTATTCCGGATCGGGATAGGCCAGCCTGAACCAGGTTCTGCCATCCGGAATGTCATTCAGATCATATCCGAAGATTTCGGTGAATCGGGTGTTGGCATATGTAAATTTCCCGGTTTTATCGACCAGGACCATGCCAAATGGCGCCTGCTGCAACAGGATTCGAAACCGTTCCTTTTCCGAGCGAAGCGCCTCTTCCGCACGCTTTCGCTGGATGATCCGCCACATGCCGATCATCAGAAGATTGAGCTGCAACACATCAGATTCATTATAATCACTCTGTTTGTTGCCAACGCCGGCCAGAACAACAATCCGGTTGCCGTCAAAACACGGCACATTCATATGCCGTTGAATGAGAACGTGTCCTTCCGGAATGCCTTTTTTAAATGGACATTCCGCCGGATAGTCATTGGTTATAACCGGCCGACGCTGCCTGACAGCCTCTCCCCACAAACCGGTGTCGGCAACGGCATATTCAATGGGTTTATCCTGAATCCGGCATTGCTTTCTGGCGAGCGTTGACCAGGCGTGCATCGTGAGGACTGTTTCATCGTCATTCAAAAAAGCGATATAACCGATCGTGCTGTTTGTAAGACGAACGGCCTGTTCCATGACAAACTCCGCAATTTCAGACAGGTGGTCTCCGGTCATCTGATACAGTTGCAGTAATGTTTCCAGTCTGGATTCGTTAAGTTTGGCCGCTTTTTCGGCCTGGCGAAAATTTTCTTCGCTTTCCCTCAGGGCTTTTTCAGACACCTGGTGTTCTTCAATCTTTCGGTGAAGTGATGCCACCGTCTCCTGTTGTCTGCGGGATATGATTTCCAGACCTCTGACCATGACTGCAGCCGACATGGCGGCTACGGTATTTGTAAAAAGAAAATTGACCAATATGACCAATCCTCTTTCCATGTTGAAAACAGCCAGTGCCGGAAAGACAATGTGTCCGGTTAGGATGAAATATCCAAAGACAATCAGGGTTATCAGATTGATGGCAATGGCAGCACAAACCGCTCTCAGCCCCAGAAGCAGCCCCGTCATCACCGCAAATCCAAAAAGCCAGGCTGTTGCGCCGCTGATAGGGCCTACATTGGCCAATACCCCGGCGCCAATACAATATAGCAAAAACAATGAACCCAAAGCCCTGAATCGATAGCTGAACCGCTTGCTGAAAAACAGATAAAGACCAGCGGCCAGGACAATCGTATCGATAACCACCAACGCCCACAACCGTTCCCTGACAAGCATGATCAGCGTGGGCGGAAACACCACGGGAGACAAAAGAATCCCACAGCCCAGCATCGCAAACAGAATCCGTTCACGCCAGTAAGCCAGACTGTCCTCTTCATGCTTCAGAGAGGGGAACAGCTTTTCTTTCAGGGTTTGTTTCAGGGTCATATGTTCAGCTTTACCGTCATCCCCTGTTGTCCAGGATATTGCGGATTTGAATCAACATTTCATAAAGTTGAAACGGTTTTCCGATAAACCCGAGGGCTCCGGATTCCATGGCCTGTTCCATGGATAAGTCATCCTGATATCCACTGGCAATCACCACTTTGGCACCGGGTTTCATCATCAGCAGGTCCCGAAGACACCGCTCTCCCCCCATTCCCGGCATGCCCAGATCCAGAATGGTCAGATCGATGTCATGATTTGGAGACGCATGGATCTGAATCGCTTCTTCACCGCTTTTGGCTGTCAGGACCCCATAACCAAACCGTTGAAGCATCTGGGATGCCAGATCCCGGATGTCGGCCTCATCATCCACAATCAAAATGGTTTCCATTCCCTGAACATTCGGCATTGCCGCTGTCGGCATTTCTGTATCGGTGTCCTCGCGGGTGATGGCCGGAAAATATATTCTGAATGTCGTCCCCTGACCCGGCTGACTGTCACACCGGATTACCCCGCCATGCGCCTTGATAATGCCATAAACCGATGCCAACCCCAGCCCGGTTCCTTTTCCCACGCCCTTGGTCGTGAAAAATGGTTCAAAAATATGTTTAAGGGTTTTTTCATCCATGCCGCTTCCGGTGTCAGAGACGGTCATCAGGATATAATTGCCGGGTGTGATGGTTACCAGACTTCGGGCATTCGCATCATCGATGGTGATATTTTGTGTCTGGATGACAATCTTCCCCCCCTCCGGCATGGCATCGGCGGCATTGATTCCCAGATTCAGGAGAATTTGCTCCATTTGGACCGGATCGGCTTTTATTGTCCCCAACCGGGTGTCTGGATGGAATTCAATTTCAACCATTCTGGGAATGGTACGCGCCATGATTCTGACGGCCTGCACAATTTCCTGATTGAGATTGACAAACCGGCGCTCCGAATCGGCCTTGCGACTGTACAACAGGAGCTGATGCACCAGTTTGGCAGCCCGATCAACCGATTTTTCGATGGCGCTCAGTTTTAAATGGTCCGGATCACCTTCCCGTTTATCCAGAAGCAAAAGCTGGGTGTACCCGCTGATGGCCTGAAGCAGGTTGTTGAAATCATGGGCCACACCACCGGCCAGAATACCGATCGCTTCCATTTTTTGGGCATGCTGAAGCTGATCCTCCAGCATGAGTCGTTCGGTGATATCCTCACATACCACGATATATCCACCCGTTTTCAGCCCTACCACAATAAAACGGATATTCTTTTTCCCTTTATCCCTGCAAACCACATCCAGAACCCGCGGCTGAGTACTTTCGAGCCGGGCGGCTTTCATGTCACCCAGCCAGGTGGAAACAACCTGTTTCCGATAGATCCGGTCCGGAAAAGCCAGCCTGAAGCATTTCCTTCCATTTGGAATTTCATCGATACGGTACCCGAAAATTTCCGTAAACATGGGGTTGGCAAACGTAAGACGACCCGTTTTTTCAATCAGCAAGATCCCGAACGGAGACTGTTGAACCAGAATTCGAAATCGTTCCCGTTCAAAACGCAACGCATCTTCCGCCCGTTTGCGTTCGCCCAGTTCCTGTCTGATCTCCTCAAACAGCAGGGCATTCGCCAAAGACACCGATATCTGGCCTGACAGTGTTTCCAGAAATCCGGACTGCTTTTCAAATTCCCGCCTGACATCCGAGGCCAGACCGATCACCCCGATCAAGTGACCGGCGCTGCGCAATGGCAGGGCGGCAAACGAGCGGAAACCCGCCCGTTTGCATTCATCCCATGTACAACGGGAATCCTCCAAAATATCGATTGAATAAAGCGGCCGGTTTTCCGTCACAGCCAGACCGCACAAACATTCCCCCACCCGGTATTCCGGAATATTTCCCAGTCGCCCCCGGCTCGATAACGGCAGGACATCCTTCAAAAGCAGTCGTTCGCCATGACACAGAAACAGGAATGCCATATCGGCATTCACGGCATTCAGCATGCCCCGCAAACCGGCATTACCGATTTCCTGCAGGGACAGTGTAGAATTGACATTGCGCCCCAGTGTGTTCAGGGCGCTCAGTTCTTCAGCACGCGTCCGCAGGGTCTGTTCATTTTGTTTCATAACGGTGATGTCGGTATACAGTGCAACAACACCCAGCAGCCTGTTGTCAACCATGATTGGCGAACCGGATGCGATGACATGGACCGGCGTGCCGTCCTTGCGGTAGCGGATGGTTTCAAACGCCTCCAGCCGATTTCCGGACAACACCTCGCGGGTTTTGCCGCTTGCCTCCTGGAGCATGTGATTTCGGGCCACCAGATCATCCAGATTTTTACCGACAGCCTCATCCAGGGTGTAACCGAACATGGTAACAGCCCCTGGGTTCCAGTCTATGACCCGGTGCATCGGATCCAGTGTCACAATGGCATCCGGAGCATGATACAAAACCGCTTCCAGAAACTGCTGACGTTTCCGGCTTTCTTCCCGGGCCTGTTTCCGGTCGGAAATATCCCGGTACCGCCGCTGGTTTTCCCCAAGCGCCTCTTCGGCCTGCTTGCGTGAGGTAATATCCGTTGTAAACCCCTCATAATGAAGAATCCGGCCCGCATCATCCTTTACCGCACGAATCGATTCCGATGTCCAGAAAATGGAACCATCCCGACGACGCTGACGATTTTCATAATCCGTCAATTGAATCCGGTTTTCCAGAAGATGTTTGAATGTCTGTCTGTCTGCTGCATCCACATACATCTGCCCGGCAATATCTGTAACCGCTGAAAGCATGTCTGAGGGTGATGAATAGCCATACATTCTGGCCAGGCAGGGATTGACATCCAGAAGACGGCCATCCGGTGTAGAATAAAAAATGCCGATCGGTGCGTTCTGAAATAAGTCATGCGAACCCTGAAATATTGCCGGTTTTGCCGACGATATTCCCGATTCTGGTGAATTTTCCTTGATTTGCATGTCGGTTACCCTGGGTGATGGCGTTTGATCGGGTACATCCTGTTTCCTGATTCCGGGATGAGGCAAATTAAACAGATTTATATTACAATGACAAGATGTTTTTATATCAATAATATAGACTTTCAGAAAATTAATTTCGCAAGGCAGCAGGGAGGAGATAGGCCTTTGTTTGCCGGCCATGTCCGACCGATACGCATCCAAAATCCTTATCTATAACGCTATGGAGCGAGGGGAGTCTTCCGACAAACAAACCGGAACACAGTGTAGATGTATAATTTGAAATCAGCCATCATCTCTGACGGACATTTCCATTTTCAGGCCGTATTTGTCTATCCTGGAATGCAGGGTCGGTCGGGACATGCCCAGAATCTTTGCCGCCCGACTCCGGTTTCCACCGGACACATTCAATGCTTCGCTGATAAACAGCCGGGCCATGTGATCCATGAAATCATCAAACAGATTTTCTCCAAAACCGGTCACGATGGCATGGTTGAATATCTGTCTGAGAATCTGATCCCGATTTTCCCGGCCATCTTCCTGCTGGGTCAGACATTTTTCACTGATGGCTTTTGAAACATCCTCCGCGCCGATTGGGGCCCCCCGATTAAAAATGACTGTTTTCTGAATGGTATTGGCCAGCTCCCTGACATTTCCCGGCCAGGGGTAATGATTCAGCAAAGATTGTGCCTCTGACGTAATTCCCGGACAGTCAATGCCCACTTCATCCGCAAAACGGGCCATGAAATATTCGGTCAACAGGGGGATATCACCGGAACGCTGGTTCAGCGGAGGCAGCCGAATCGTGACCACTTTCAACCGGTAATACAGGTCTTCACGAAACCGGCCGCTTTCAATGGCGGATTCCAGATCCCGGTTGGTTGCGGCAATAATGCGGACATCGACCGGTATGGTTTCCCGGCCTCCCAGTCGCTCGATGCTTTTTTCCTGCAGCAGCCGCAACATCTTGGACTGAAGGGAAAACGGCATATCGCCGATTTCATCCAGAAAAACAGTTCCGCCATGGGCCTGTTCCAGTTTGCCAACCCGTCTGTGGCTGGCGCCGGTGAAAGCCCCTTTTTCATATCCAAACAGTTCGCTCTCCAGAAGACTTTCCGGAATGGCCACACAGTTGATGACCAGAAATGGCTTTTCCGAACGCTGGCTGTGTTGATAAATCGCACGGGCGACCAGCTCCTTGCCGGTTCCGGATTCCCCCCGAATCAATACCGTGGCATCGGTTGAGGCAACCCGGCCAATGGCTTTATATACATCCTGCATCGGCACACTTCGGCCAATGATGGCCTCCCTGTTGATGGTGTCCGGTGCGCCGTTCATGTCAACCGGAGACCGCATGAATCTGCCGGCTTCAAGTCCCTGAACAATGATATTCAACAGGTCGGGTATGTCAAACGGCTTCAGAATATAATCAAACGCCCCCATTTTGGTGGCTTCAATAGCCGTTTCCGTGGTGCCATATGCGGTCATGATGATCACTGGAAGCTTGGGCTCGATCTGATGAATCTGCCTGAATGTCTCGAAACCATTGATTCCGGGCAGCCGCATATCCAGTATCACCAGATCCGGGGCCTGCGTTTTGATCAGCCCAATACCGGCCTCACCGGACGCGGCGCTGGCGACCTCATATCCTTCCTCAACCAGGAGTTTATGAAAACTTTTTCTCAACTGATCATCATCATCCACAATCAGAATGCTGCTCACCGGAACGGCTCCCTTCAAATGATTTTTTTGGGAAACGGCAGGGTAATAATGAATTCAGCGCCCTGACCTTCCACAGATTTCACATCCAGACGTCCGCCATGTTCCTCGATGATCCGGGAGGCGATGCTCAATCCCAGGCCGGTTCCTTCCTCGCGCGTGGTAAAAAACGGCTGAAGTACTTTTTCAAGAATGTCGCCCGCAATTCCCGGGCCATTGTCGCTGACCCGAATCAGCACGGCTGGTTTATGGTTTCGGTCTTCGCCCAAATCTTCATGGATGAGAATATGGCCGCCTTTTTTCATGGCCTCACAGGCATTTACCATCAGATTGACCAGAACCTCCTTAAGCTGTTCCGGATCAATCTCAATCATCGGAAGTATTTTTTTCCGCTGAATATCCACATCCACCTCATAGGATGCCAACCGATGCCGCATGAGCTGCATCGCCATATCGACAACCGTCGACGGGCTGACCCATTGCATTTTCAGCTTGGGTGGTCGGGAAAACTCCAGAAAATTCTGCACGATCGTATCGATATGCCGAATTTCGTAAGAAATGACATCAAAATCATCCTGCTGGGTGTCGTTCAATTTGATGGACCGTCCCAGTGAAAACAGTCGCATTTTCACAGAAGTGAATGGATTGCGGATACTATGCGCCATTCCGGCGGCCAGTTTGCCGACCAATGCCAGTTTTTCCGCCTGAAGAAGGGTTTCCCGGCTTTTCTGAAGTTCATGATGGGTCTGATCCGCATCCTCGATCAGGCCACGAACACTCTGGCTGAGCGCCTGAATTTCATTCCCGTATTTTTCCAGCCGGGTATCACCCCCCACTTCACGCGTCAATTTTTTTACAGGTGTCAGAATATGGTTGACCAGAAATATCATCAACGTCATAGCCAGGCCGATCCCGGTCAAAATGGCAGCCACGGCAACAAAGCGCAACTGGCCGGCCTGATGCTGCACCATCATTCTGGCCTGTTGTATATCGGATTTAAAAATGCCCTTGAAGTTTTCACACAAATCCAGAAGGCTGAAAAACAGGGATCGGACCTCTTTGTGCAACCGTTCACCCTCATTTCGAGCCTCTGCTTTATACAAGTTGATGACCTGATCCTTGGCAGCAATGTAACGGTTGTATTCCGTCTCGATCTGGATGATGGCCTGTTTCTGCGCATCAGTGGTTGCCAGTTTTTTGGCATCCGACAGCTTTTCCCGAAAAATCTGTCTGTATTCCCCCAGTTGTCTCAACCACTCCGGATCATGGTCCAGAAAATAATATGAAACAAAGCCTTTTTGCCGGGATAATGCATTTTCCATGGCCTCGGCCGACTGAAATGCCATCAGGTGTCGATCCGTGATGGACGTCAGGATGGCTTCCATCTGGAATGTGTACCACACCATCACCATCCCGCCCACTACGGTGATCGTCAGGATGGCAAAAACAATCAGATAGAATCGGAGTCTTAAATTTATTTTCATTACCATGCCGGTTATCGTAAAAGTGCAAAAAACGTTTTGGATTTTGAGTGTTGGGTTTTGGGTTAAAAACGGTGCATGTCATTTCTATTTATGGGTGCGAACATTCCGGAATGATTCATGATCGTTTATCATGAAACGGATATTGAGTCAAAACCAACAAAAAAAGGCGCTCATGCTTTCGCACGAGCGCCTTTTTTGTTGTTATTTCAGTACCGGTTGATTATAACCGTGTGACGTTTGCAGCCGCGGGGCCTTTGGGGCCCTGAACGACGTCAAAAGTAACCCGATCGCCTTCAGACAGCGATTTGAAACCGGTAGCGTTGATTGCAGAGTGATGTACAAACACATCCTTACCGTTTTCTTGTTCAATAAAACCAAAGCCTTTACTGTCATTGAACCATTTTACAATTCCATTTGCCATAGCATTTCCCTCCTTTCATAAATTAGCATCAAGGTCCCAGACTTCAGAGTGTTACTATGACTCAATGGAACAACCCTCCTGTTCGAAACCGACCTACGATTTTATGCAGGTCTTTACTGATTTGTTGCAGTGTACACATCGACCAAACCAAAGTCAAGACATTATTCAAGTTGAATTATAAATTTTCCGTGAAAATAGCACTCGGCCATAGTTCAAATTCTTTATATTCAGTAACACAGTAACAATTTTTGGCGATACCATTGCCAACAGCCATGTTCTGGTTAATTTATCTTAAGTTTCAAGGCCTCCCAACTTTTTTTTGGGGTTGCCACAACATGTTATGCAATCATATGAAAGGTGAACCGCATGAGAATCAACGCACACTCAAAAATGCGCCTGTTGACATATTGGACAGGTATTTTTCTGGTTGTAATCGGCGTTATGATGTCGCTGTCCCTTTTTCCATCGGTCGGATTTTGTACGCCACCCCCCCGGTATGTGGCAACATTAAATCAGTGGCCGCTTGAAGATGTTGATCTGACACCGGACCCATCCATTGTATTCGGGACTCTGCCCAACGGATTCCGATATGCCCTGATGGAAAATCATACGCCGCAGAATCGGGTCAGCATGCATTTGATGATTCAGGCCGGCTCATTGAATGAAACCGATTCCGAACAGGGCATGGCGCATTTTCTGGAGCACATGGTTTTCTGTGGATCAACCCACTTCAAGCCGGGTGAAATCGTCAAGTACTTTCAGTCCATTGGCATGGATTTTGGTCCGGATGCCAATGCACATACCGGCTTTGAAGAAACGGTTTATGACCTGAATCTGCCATCCTCGGATGCCAAAACCATTTCGGATGCGCTCCTGGTTCTCAATGACTTTGCCAGCGGGGCATTGCTGCTGCAATCGGAAGTTGAGCGGGAACGACAGGTTATTCTGGCTGAAAAACGAACCCGGGACTCTTCCGGATTCAGAACCCTTCAGGCCACGCTCGGATTCGAGTTTCCGGATGTTCTGGTCTCAAAAAGGCTTCCGATCGGAGAGGAGTCCGACATCCTTTCCATGTCGCAGGATGATCTGAGACGGTTTTATGAAACCTGGTACCGTCCGGAACACATGACACTTGTCATGGTGGGCGCATTCAAACCCCAGGCCGTAATGCCACTGATTCAGGATCGATTCGGCGGGCTTCAACCCAAACGGCCGCTTCAGACGCCTCCGGAATTTGGAACGCTTCATCATCAGGGGATAAAATCTTTCTATCATTATGAATCCGAATCCGGAAACACAACCGTCAGCATTGGTGCAGTTGAGTCGGTTGCACCGGTTAAAGACTCGATTGATGTGATGAAAGCCCGTCTGCTGGAACAATTGGCCAATCAGATTGTTCAGAACCGGCTGGATGCCCGGCTGGGCAAAACCGGAACGCCGTTTACATCAGCCAGTATCGGGTCCGGATCATTTCTGAACCGCATCCATTATGCCGAAATCAATGCGGGAACCAATCCGGAGAATTGGGAATCCAGCCTCATTTTTATTGAACAGACACTGAGAGGCGCACTGGAACATGGCTTCAGTGCATCTGAAACCGATCGGGTGCGCAAAGATTTCACGGCCATGCTCGACAATCAGGTCAAAAACAAATCAACCCGAAACAGCACGGATATTGCCAGACATATCATGAATCTGACGGGTGACAGGCGCATGATTCTATCGCCGGAACAGCAGCAGAATCTGTTTAACCCCATTCTGGCGGACATGACGCCGGAAAGCCTTCATCTGGCGTTTCAACGCGCCTGGTCACCCGATCACCGACTGATTCAGGTAACCGGCAATGTGGATCTTCATGCTTTTGAAACAACGCCGCCCGAATCCAGGATTCTGTCGGTTTTCAATCGCAGCCAACAAAATGCTTCATTCGGGCCCGAAGCTGACACGTCCGTTTCATTTCCCTATCTGGAAGCGCCGATTGATTCGGGCATCATTCAGGGACATGACGATGTGACCGATCTGGGTGTCGTTCGGGTGCAATTTGAAAATGGTGTCAGGCTCAATTTGAAAAAAACGGATTTCAAGGACAACCAGGTACTGGCCAATCTGGTGTTTGGCCCCGGAAGTTCCATGGAGCCCGCCGACAAACCCGGTCTGTCTGTGCTGACCGCAAATATAATCAATGAAAGTGGTGTCGGCAAACTGACCCGTGATGAACTGGAACGGAGTCTGGCCGGAAAATCCACCCAGGTGTCATTCAGCGTTTATGAAGACCGCTTTTCGTTTCAGGCGGCAAGCATCCCGTCCGAGCTG
>JBFXFK010000003.1:0-4847 GCA_050179135.1 Desulfatirhabdiaceae bacterium
CAGTTATGGGACGATGAGACCCTTCTGCAGACAGGGGAGAAGTCCACCATCAATATCCTCAAAAATGGCGCAAAGCTGCTCAACAATGCCACGTGCACCATTGCCTACAGCCATATCATCGTTACAACCAGCGCTTTTCCCAAATTTATCCCAACCTGCCGGTGTGGCGTGCAATTTCATAGCCTTACCCCCAATCAGGTTGATCAGTTGGAAAATATCCTGGTATTATGTGGCGCATATTCATGTGTATGATTCCATAATTCCTGATTATAAGGAAAGCACCATCGTTATGTTGTGAGTTTTTCTACCAACGCTCATTATGTTGAGGACAGAATGGACAAAGGGACGTTGCTGCTTTCTCTACATTATTTTTTTGACCGTACTTGGTGATGTTGCCTTCCGGATGTCCTATATTTCCTTCGTGGTGAATATCAAACCCGGGAAGAAATGAACCACGAAGTACACGAAGAGTACGAAGGGGTTTTCAGGGGGGTTGGTTTTTTTATTCTTCATGTGCTTCGTGGTGAAAAAATAAAAAGCGAAATTGCTACCAACTTGTCCTATTTATAAAGGATACGCTTATGAGAACATTTACTGCTGTTGTTGAAAAATGCCCGGATACCCATCTCTATGTGGGTTATGTTCCTGGTTTTCCAGGGGCTCATTCCCAGGGCGCCACACTCGATGAACTGAATGAAAATCTTAAAGAAGTCATTGAGATGCTTCTTGACGACGCAGATCCGATACTTGAATCTGAATTTGTCGGCACACAGAATGTCGTGGTTGCATAAGATGGGAACACTCCCCATTTTAAAACCTGCGGAAGTCACTGCGATTCTTGAGAGACTGGGGTTTTCCGAAACTCGTCAAAGAGGCAGTCATAAGCAATTCAGGCATCCGGACGGCCGCGGCACGACGGTTCCGTTTCACAAGGGGCATGATATCTCGCCGGTTCTGTTGCGCAAGATCGCCCATGATATAGGGATGAACATTGAAGAGTTGCTATCTCACAAAAAGTAGCTTGTGAATTGCATTATACGGACAATGGGACGTTGAAGTTTTCGCTGCATTATTTTATAATCATATTTGGTGATATTGTCTTCCGGATGTCCTATATTTCATTTTGGTGAATATCAAATCCTGGGAAAAAATACACCATGAAGTACACGAAGCACACGAAGAGGGTTTTCAGGGGGTTGGGGTTTTTAATTCCGCGTGTGCTTCGTGGTGAATATCAAACCCGGAAAATGGATACTTATTCCCCCAGACCCAGAAGTAATCTGATTTTGGCTTTGATCTCATCAATCTCAGATGGCGCCGCTTTGCCCTTGCGCTCGGCACAACGCGACTCCCAGTCCATACTCCTGACTTGGTCAGCAATCGCCGCCCCGGTTACAACCGATCCGGTGAGCGCCACCTCGAACGGGTAGCCCTTGACTTGGCTGGTGACCGGGACGCATACGAGAAGCCCCGCCCGGATGTTATAGTTTTTGGGACTAAGGACTACCGCCGGACGTCTCCCTGCCTGTTCATGACCGCTTTGCGGTGTGAAATTAATCCAGACAATGTCGCCGACATCCGGAATATAGCGCCCGGACATCAAAGCACCTCCCGACCCTGGGGCGCACCGAAATCAACTTCCGGGTGTCGATTCTCAGGCGTGATGCCGGCAACCAGATCATCGAGTGAAAAAGGCGGTGCTGCCGGTTTGATGATTATACAGCCGTTTTTCACCCGGATTTCAACCGGCTGATTCAAGGTCAGGTTCGATGCTTTCATCACGGAAGCCGGAATGCGAACAGCAGGGCTGTTCCCCCATTTTTTCAGCAATTGAACGGTCATTTCTATTACCTCCCACAGAAAAATACCTTGACATGGCAAATATCGCTTTCCACCATAATATATTCCCAATATATGGATTGTATCAACAATTAAATCTACAAAATGAAAACAGGGCAACCCCGGGAAGAAATGAACCACGAAGAACACGAAGAGCACGAAGGGGTTTTTCAGGGGTTGGAGTTTTCTAATTCTTCGTGGTGAATATCAAACCACAGGGGGGAAAATGACAAGAATTATGTGTGCATATTTGTCTGGAGCACTGATCACGTTAATGATATTGGGGTGTACCAGTGGACCATCCGAAGATAAAAATACATTGGCTGTGGTCAATGCGTATCAGATATCGGCTTCCGAGTTTCAGCGCCTCTTTGCCGAAGACGCAAAAACAGATCCGGAAATGCGGGTGACCGATCAGGCAAAGCAGGATTATCTGAATGAAATCATCCAGAAGGAAGTTCTGATCCAGGAAGCCAAACGACTGAAATTCGATCAGAAACCCAAGTTTATCCGGACCATTGAACGCTACTGGGAGGCCACGCTGATACGGGATCTGATGGAGGCAAAAAGTCAGGAGATCGAAACCCGGGTCATTGTGTCTCAGGAAGACATCCAGCGCCAGTACGCCCGGATGAAAAACGATAACCCGGACCTGCCGCCGCTGACTGAAATTGAAACGGAACTGACGACCCGAATCCGGGAAGAGAAAAAAACCGCCATGTTTCAAAACTGGATCGAGGAATTGAAGCAGCAGGCCAACATTCAGGTCAACAAAAAACTGATGGAAGACATGTAGGCTGCTATGAAATTGGGGTGGTGTGCCAATTGAAATTGTCGCGAATCCTTATACATGCCATGTGGATCTGGCTGCTGGCCATGTCTGTCTGGACGGGCCGGACAGATGCAAAAGACTGGCAGTCTTTAACCACAAAGCATACGATTCTCCAGTTTCAGTCCGATGAAGACCTGATCGAATTTGACAGTCAGATCGATTATGGACCTGGCGGCGGATTGGGCTCCCTGTTTGGATCATCAGATGAAAAAAACAACCGGGAAAAACTGGTTCAAAAAATCGACACCCTGTTCAAGCGGGTTCAGGAAATCCTGGATATGCGCAAATTCATCCGCCGGGTGACGATCAATATCTATCCCGACAATGATGCACTTCAAACCGCATATCGTGAGGAGGTCAGGGGAAACGCCCAGCTTCGGGCCTGGTATCTGTTTGAAAAACATACCATTTATCTTCAGATCAACGACATCAACGAAGGCATGCTGGCACATGAATTGGCGCACGCCATTATCGACAATTTTTTACAGGTTCGCCCACCCGCAGCTTCGGCGGAAATTCTGGCCCGGTATGTGGATGCGCATCTGCTTGATTGATGTGGGGAGGGTTAAGTTTTAAGTGTTAAGTGTTAAGTTTTGGGTTGCGGATGGACTGCAGGGCCCTTCAGTCTTCAGCCTTCAGCCCTCTGGCTTCTGTCTTCTGTATTCTGTCTTTTATTTAACCCTTGAAAGGTCCGATCATGCCCGTGTCTTCTTTTCCCAAAGAGACTGATGTCACCGATGACACCTTTATCAGCCGGGAATTCAAATTCCGGTTCATCCTCAAATTCTGCGGGATTGCGGTACTGGGATGCCTGCTGTTTTCCGGCCTGATTCTGTATTTTTGCCGGGGTACACTGACCACAACCTTTAATGGCGCCCGCCTGGTATTGCGGGAGACCTCATTGGCAGTCTTTCCCGGTATTCTATACACCAATCTGATCATCCTGTCGCTGGCCATAATTCTGGTCATCGGGTTGACATTTTATCTGTTCTACCGCATCCGGAAACCGTTTTTCCGGTTCCGGAACGATTTGAGCGCCATTGCAGACGGAGACCTCACGACCATCATCCGGTATCGCCCAAAAGATCAGACCAAAATTCTGGCTGAAAACATCAACCAGATGACACGCGCCTTCAATTCAAAAATACGGGATATCGAAAGCGAATTCAAAATCATTATTGACGCGGCATCCAATGATCAGGTTCCCAATGATGTTGCTGTGGAACTGATCCGGCTGCACAGGAGCATCAAGAACCGGTTTGTTCTTTGAGGACGGTCGGACAGTAAGACTGTCGGACTGTCGGACCGTCGGACCGTCGGACCGTGGACTGTCGGACCGTGGACTGTCGGACCGTGGACTGTCGGACTGTCGGACTGTCGGACCGTCGGACTGTCGGACCGTGGACTGTCGGACTGTCTGACCGTCGGACCGTCGGACCGTCGGACCGTAAGACTGTGGACTGTCTGACCGTCGGACCGTAAGACCGTGGACTGTCTGACTGTCTGACCGTAAGACTGTGGACTGTCGGACTGTCGGACTGTCTGACCGTCTGACCGTCTGACTGTCGGACCGTCGGACTGAAGAACCGTCGGACAGTAAGACTGTGGACTGTCTGACTGTCGGACTGTCTGACCGTCGGACCGTAAGACCGTGGACTGTCTGACTGTCTGACCGTCTCACCGTCTCACTGTCGGACTGTCGGACTGAAGAACCGTATGAACGGTAAAAAAAACAGTTTGACAAAAAAGGAAGCCATAAATGCGGCAACGGGTATCCAGTTATGAGGATCTCGAGGTGTATCAGTTGGCCATTGCGCTGCAGCAGCGTATCTTCCTGGAAACAAAGGCTTGGCCAAAAAGTGAGACATACGCCCTGGTGGATCAAATCCGCCGATCGTCCCGGTCCATCGGTGCCAATATCGCTGAAAGCTGGGCCAAGCGGCGGTATAAAGCCCATTTTATCAGCAAATTGACCGATTCGGATGGCGAGCAAAATGAGACCCGCCATTGGCTGTATACAGCATGGCTATGCTGCTATTTACAGAAAAGCGTTTATGATGAATTGAGTGAATCCTGTAACCGTATCGGCGCGATGCTGGGGAGAATGCTGAAAGGGTCGGATAGCTGGACGGTTGGACTGTAGACTGTCGGACCGTCGGACCGTGGACTGTCGGAC
>JBFXFK010000003.1:4947-68479 GCA_050179135.1 Desulfatirhabdiaceae bacterium
CGTTTATGATGAATTGAGTGAATCCTGTAACCGTATCGGCGCGATGCTGGGGAGAATGCTGAAAGGGTCGGATAGCTGGACGGTTGGACTGTAGACTGTCGGACCGTCGGACCGTGGACTGTCGGACAGTCGGACCGTCGGACCGTCTGACCGTCCCACTGTCGGACCGTCTCACCGTCTCACCGTCTGACTGTCTGACCGTCTCACCGCCTGACCGGAAAAAAAGGAAATCAAAATGTCAAACCAGAAAAAACCATACAAACGACGCCAGTTTTTCATCAAAAAGGACTTCCAGTCCCGGTTCATTCTGTGTTTCTGCCTGCTGATTCTTCTGGGCAATATCCTGGCGACCAGTCTTGTCCTGTATTTTTTCAAGGGCAATCTGACCTCGATGTTTCAGAATTCCAGACTGGTTGTTACGGACACCGCCCATTTCATTCTTCCGGCAGTACTCTATACCAACCTGATTACCATCGTCATCATCTCGTTATCCGTCATTGGGTTCACGCTGCTGGTTTCCCACAAAATTGCAGGTCCCCTGTTTCGCCTGGAACAGGATATCGCGGTGATTGCAACCGGTGATCTAACCCATACCATTCATCTTCGAAAAGGCGATCAGTTTCGGGAGCTGTCTGCGGACATCAACCAAATGACAGATCAGTTGAACCAGAAAATCATCACAATCCAGACCGGGGTGGCGCGGATCTTGGCAACTGCCGACCAACAGGGCGCCCCATCCGGATTTCTTGACAACCTGAATCTGTTGCATGGCCGGATCGGCCATCATTTTCTGTTGAAAAAGGAGAAAAATGACATCCACAAAACAACATAACGCGGATGATACCGATACCCTGGCACTTCAGATCGGTCAGTTGGGCCACAAAATGGGTCAGCATCTGATGGTGGCCGAGGGGTATGCCACCATGCTTCAGAGCAAAATTCCCGATGACACCCGGGAATATGAGTATCTGGCAAAAATCAGGCATCAGATTGTGATGATGGCGGAAATCAAGCAGCAGATGATGGAAATTGCAAGACCGGCAACATCTTTCCCCAAAACAGGGTAACGACGCAGACCAATTGGGGTGAAGGCATAAAAAAACGAAGTCAGAATTCAGGAGTCAGAATGAGGGACCCATCAAAGAAGTTTGAAGACCTGGTGGTTTGGCGGAAAGCCCATCAGTTTGTGCTTGCTGTTTATCGCTTATCGCAATCCTTCCCACACTCGGAAATCTATGGTCTGTCTTCCCAATTTCGCAGATCCGCTGTATCTATTGCAGCCAATATCGCTGAAGGATTCAAAAAGCGTGGAATCGCGGACAAGCTCCGTTTTCTCAATATTGCCCAAGGGTCCCTTGAAGAATCGAGGTACTATTTGATACTTGTCCATGATCTTGCTTATGGTGATGTTTCCGAGCCAACCCGGTTGATTGAAGAAGTCAGTAAATTACTGGAAGCTTACATGCGGGCTATTCTGAATTCCGACTCCTGAATTCTGAATACCTGAGTCGTTACAAACTGTGACAGGAGATACCCGATGGAAAAAAAGATTCTGGTGGTGGATGATGAGGCAATCATGCGGGAAATGGCGACAGCCGCGTTTACCGGCATCGGCTATACGGTCAAGTCGGCTGAAAGTGCGGAGGAAGCGCTTGAAATTCTCAAAAACGAATCATTTCTGGTCATGTATCTGGATTTGAATCTGCCGGGCATGAACGGGGTGGACCTGTGCAGACAGATCCGGTCAGACAATCCCGTAGCCATCTGCCACGCGATAACCGCCTATACCTCCCTGTTTGAACTGGCAGACTGCCGGGATGCCGGGTTTGAAGATTATTTTCCCAAACCCACAGATTTGAACATCATTTTAAAATCGGCGGAAACCGCATTTGAAAAACTGGCGCGATGGAAGGTACTGACGACTGGCAGGCCTGCCCCGAAATAATTGCACCCCGGAATCAAAAAAGCCCCCGTGTCATCATGGGGGCTTTTTTTTTGCTGACCCGTCAAGGGGATTTTGAAGAATGCGCCCCGCTGTCCGGGGGTATAGTGCCGGATTTGGACTCGACCCCGAACATGCCACCCAGCAACCCGTTCAAATCCGCCCGGTGAATCGGTTTTGTAAAAAAATGGGAGCATCCGGCCGAAAGACACTTCTGCCGCTCCTCGGAAAAGGCGTGCGCCGTGACCGCAACAATGGGTATCGGATTCATCCCGCCCTGCTTTTCAATCTGGCGGATTTGACGGGTGGCCTCAAAGCCATCCATGACCGGCATTTCCATATCCATCAAAATGATGTCGAACCGGCCCTGTTTGAATTTTTCCACGGCCTCCGCCCCGTTTTCAGCCATTTCGATATGAATCGGCGAATCTTTCAGGTAGGCCTGAATCAGTTTCCGGTTGACCGCCACATCTTCAACCAGCAGCATATCGATGCGTGAAAAAACCGGCGCGATCCCGGTCCGGTCGGTCTTTTGGATCACGGATTTTTGGGGTATACCCGGGCTGGTGGGCAACGGCAGGGTGAACATGAAACGGGATCCTTTTCCGGGGATACTCTCCAGGGAAATCTGACCGCCCATCTGCTCGACCAGGCGCTTGCAGATGGCAAGCCCCAGGCCGGTTCCGCCATATTCCCGGGTGATGGATGCATCGGCCTGAACAAAGCGTTCAAACACAAGCTGATGTTTCTCCGCCGGTATGCCAATGCCCGTATCCATCACGTCAAATTGAACCATTTCCGGGTTGTTTCCATCCCGTGCCGGACCGACAGACACCCGGATAAAACCGGTTCCCGTGAATTTGATCGCATTCCCCACCAGATTGATCAGCACCTGCTGAATCCGGGTGGCATCGCCGACCAAAACCGGCGGAATTTCGGGCGCGATGCGTGAAACCAGGTCAAGTCCTTTTTCATGGGCCCGATGGGACAACATTTCAAGTACGGTTTGAATGATCTCCCGAATGTTCAGGGGTGCTTTTTCCAGCACCAACTGGCCGGCTTCGATTTTTGATAGATCCAGTATATCGTTGATCAAAGCCAGCAGCAACTCGCTGGAATTCTGAAGGGTTTGAAGATAATCCCGCTGCTCGCCCGTCAGGGGGGTTGCGGAAAGCATTTCGGCCATACCCAGAATGGCATTCATGGGTGTCCGGATTTCATGACTCATTCTGGCCAAAAAATCGCTCTTGAACTGATTGGCCATATCCGCCCGCTCCTTGGCGGCTTTCATTTCCCGGGCTTCTGACAGGGATCGGGTCAGAGCCACCCGGAAAAAGGACACCCATTCCTGGGTCTGCCGAAGTCTCAGAAGAATCAGAATGGCCATTTGCGTCAACAGCATGGCCGACGGCAGCATGGGCGAAATGAACATACCGGTTCGGGAAAACCCGTAAAATGATCCGGCCCACCAGACCAGTGTCAGCAGACAGCAGCCGGCCAGAATGACAAAAACCCGGCATCGATCGATCACGATGACAATACCCAGTCCGGATATGCAGAACAACACCAACTCCAGTGTCTTCAGCCACCCCGGGTGCCTGTAGTACCGGTGCTGCAAAACCGTATCCACCACATTGGCATGAATGAAGACACCCGGAATCACGGTCTCCATTGCGGTAGCCACCACATCCTTCAGCCCCGACGCAGTCAGTCCAATCAGAATGAACCGGTTTGCAAGCAAATCTGCCGGCACGGTTTTGTTCAGAATATCCGCGGCTGAAATCTGCGTCACCGCCCGCCAGTTTTGATATGGCCGGATCAATACCCGCCCACCCGGGTCTGTTGGAATGACATGCGGACCGATCTGAATGGACTGAATCCCATACCGGTCCATTCGAACAACCGGCCGGTCCGACGGGTATGCGCGGATCAGCATGGCAATGGACAGGCTGGGATAGATGTTATCCCGGTGGTGAATTAAAAGGGGAATGCGACGGATCACGCCATCCGGATCCGTGACCACATTCATGAACCCAACGCCGGAAGCGGCCTCTGCCAAAACCGGCAAGGGCGATTCGACACCGCTGGCATGGAAAAGCCGGTCTGTCAGTTCCGGATAGGTGGCATGCGTCAGAACCGTTGAGCGGAAAGGATGCGGCATGTCACCCGAAGCGGAAGATGCAGACTCAGATGATTTTTCAAATGTAAACGAACACCCGGTCACATGAGGTCCAGCCGCCAGCGCCCGGGCCAGAATGTGGTCATGATCCAGAAGTGTTTCCGGAAGTTCTTGAAATTGCAAATGAATTTTAAAATCCTGTTCAAACTGGCGCTGCAGATGTATGGGTGAGGTTCGATCCGGTTCGGCAAACAGGATATCCAGACCGACACTTTTGGGATGATGGTGTTCGATCGTTTCCAGCAATTGGGCGATTCGATAGCGCGGCCATGGCCATTGCCCGAATTGTTTCAGGCTGGCGTCATCGATTGTGACCACAACCGGTGCTGTGGATGGCTGCAGTCCACCCTCTGCCCGGGAGAACTGATCGGTCAGTTGCAGATTGAGATAGCGGATAAAACCCGGCTGAAGGATGTGAAGCAGCATGAACACAAAAATAGGCAGCAGACCGGTCAGCAACCGGTCGTTTGGTCTGCTGCGCCATCTGGTCCACACGGTTCGGAGTCGATTTTTCGGGGCCGGGTTGTCACATTTCGGCATCGGAAATTTCATTTTTTGGGGTTAGGGGTTAGGGGCTTTGGGCAATAGTATCTTTAGATAGAATTGGATTGTTCGTCAAGTGGAGAGTCAATCAATTCAATTATTTCCACCTCCCGCCAAGAGAGTGAAGAACCGGATATTGCAAATTTCAGGCCGGATATGGTATAGGCTTTGCGTTATGCTTTGAACGGCCACAATCTGCGGGTTCCATATACAGAAGTCAGAATACAGAATTCAGAAGCCAGAATAAATAGGGAATGGTTGCTGTTTATAAAAATGATATTTTCCTTATTTATTCTGAATTCTGACTTCTGTATTCTGTTTTTCCACAATTATTGACCGACAGCAGTATATGTTTTGCTGTTACCGTTTCTCAATATAGACTTGTGTTTACCAGGAGATGATGATTATGCCAATTTATGAATACGAATGCCAGAAATGTGAATGTATATTTGAAAAACTGGTCTATAAGGGTGAAGAGGACGATGTTGTCTGCCCGTCATGCAGCCGGAAAGAGGTCAAACGACGGGTCAGTTGTGTCAGTTTCATTGGCTCTTCCGTGATCGGTGAATCCTGCGCCGCCCCGGCTTCAAAGGGTTTTTCCTGAGCGCACTGATTGAATCGGCGGTCTGCCGATTTTAAGACTGAAGGGGCTGCAACCAGCATTCAGGCAGTGCCGCCGTTGGATGGTCAGGCGGCCTGGCTGCATCTCAATACGCACGACTCAACTCTCACTACTGAAAAAAAGAAATCATGCAACTGTCCAAACCCCAAGAGGACGCTGTCATCTACATGGACACTCCGGTCCTGGTCACTGCCGGCGCAGGTTCCGGAAAAACCCGCACCCTGACTGCCAAAATTGCGCATCTGATTGAAACCGGCATGGACCCCCGGCGGATTCTGGCAATTACATTCACCAACAAGGCCGCCGAGGAAATGAAGACCCGGTTAACCGAAATGACAGGCCTGTCCATCAGCCACTTTCCCTGGGTGCGCACGTTTCATTCCGCGTGTTTCAAAATCTTCAAGGAGCACTGCCAGATTCTGGGGTTCACCCCGCCGGTTCAGGTTTATGCAACCTATCAGCAGCAAAAAACCCTGAAGGACATTCTGGTGGCCCGGCTGAATCTGGACAAAAAATTCATTCCCATTGTGTCATCGGAAATTTCCCATGCCAAAAATTCCGGCAATCCGGAATCCTGGCTGGCCAAAAAAGGAAAAGCCGCCCATTTTCTGCTGACCGACATTTATCAGTTGTATGAAAAAGAACTTCTGGCCAGAAACGCCGTGGATTTTGACAACATCCTGTTTCTGACCCGCAATCTCCTGCGGGATCATGAAGACATCCGGTCCCGGTATCAGTCCCTGTTTGACTATATCCTGTGCGACGAGTACCAGGATACCAACAATCTTCAGGAAGACCTGACCGGACTGCTGGTCCGGGACGGCCGGCTGTTCTGCGTCGGGGATGACTGGCAGGCCATTTATTCCTTCCGGGGCAGCAACGTGGACCATTTTCTGAATTTCATGAACAAGTATCCCGATGGCCGAATTTTCAAACTGGAACAAAATTACCGCTCGGCCAATGAAATTGTGGACATCGCCAATCATCTGATCAAACACAACACGGGTCGGATGAAAAAGAAATGCTTTTCCAGCCGGAAAGGCGGCGCGGTTGAACTGCATGATTTCATGAACGAAAAGGAAGAGGCCAACTGGGTGGTCAAAAAAATCGGGGCCCTTCACAAAAAAGGCATTGCGTATGCCCAGATGGCGGTGCTGTACCGGACCAAATTTTCTTCACTGGCCTTTGAGCAAAGTCTGCGGTCCGCCAACATCCCGTATCAGATGCTGGGGGGGAAAGGATTTTTTGAACGGAAAGAGATCATGGATCTCAACTGTTATCTCAGCGCCGCGGTGTTTCCCAAGGATGACACCTCGTTTGAGCGGATTCTGAACATTCCCAAACGGGGTCTGGGTCCCGGGGCCGTCAAAAAGATTGCAGCACTCCAGTCCGAAACCGTCAGCCTGCAGGAAGCGGCGGTTCTGGCTCTGGCCCAAAAAATTCTGGCGCCCAAAGTGTATTCGGCCATCCGCGGTCTTCTGGATGTTCTGGAACAGGTTCGGGACATGAAACCGGATGAGGCGGTGCGTCACATTCTGAATGCCGTGGGGTACATGACCTACCTGGAAGATTACACCAAAGCCGATTCCATGGACTTTACCCAGAGACGGGAAAATATCGAGCAACTGGTCTATTCCGCCTCCCAGAAGGACACCATTGTGGATTATCTGGAAGAAGCGGCCCTGGTGCGGGAAGACACCGGCGACACCGAGGAGGATGCCCCGAAAGGTGTCAGCCTGTCAACGGTTCATGCGGCAAAAGGCCTGGAATTTCATGTGGTATTTGTGACCGGATGCGAGGAAAATCTGTTTCCGCACTGGAAATCCACAGAGGTGGCGTCCGGCATCGATGAAGAACGCAGACTGATGTATGTGGCCATGACCCGGGCGGAAAAGTATCTGTATATTTCCAGCGCGGATTTCAGAAAAGGACAGTACAATTCCAGAAGCCGCTTTCTGGATGAAATTGAAGCGGCATTGCGATGACCCCACGGTTTTCCTGTTGTTTTTGCTACCTTCCCGGGGTAATTTCTGTTACATTGCATTCCGTTTAAAATTTCGTGTCCTTCGTGGTTAACATTAAACCCGGAAAAGAATACACCACGAAGGACACGAAGAACACGAAGGGGTTTATGGGGAGGGGGGTTGTTTTTTTCTTCGTGTGCTTCGTGTTCTTCGTGGTTAATATCAAACACCGGAAAGAATACACCAGTCTTCAGCCTTTTAAAAGGAGGTTCCAATGGGTATCATGGGTAAGGTCATTGGCGGCGCGCTGGGATTTGCGCTCGGCGGCCCCCTGGGGGCGATTCTGGGCGCCACGTTCGGCCATGCCTATGACGCCAGCAATCCGGAGTCGGGCAATCAGACGCTCAGCCCGCTTTCCTACGAAGAATCCTCGCAATTCACATTTTTTGTGGCCACATTTTCCATGCTGGCCAAACTGGCCCGCGTGGACGGCCAGGTATCCCGGGCAGAGGTGGATTCGGTCCGTCACTTCATGAGCCATGATCTGAATCTGGCGCCGGACAGCCAGCAGATTGCACTCAACATCTTTCATACGGCACTGAACTCCCCCCAGACATTCGAGGATTTTGCATCCCAGTTTTATGGCCAGTTTCATTCCCAACCCCAGATGCTGGAGTTGATGATGGACATTCTGTTCCGGGTTTCCCTGTCGGATGCCGCACTCAATGCCTATGAAGAGAATATGCTTCAGTCTGCGGCCCGGATATTCGGATTTGCCGGCGCCAGGTACCAGCAGATCAAATCCAAATATGTCCGGGATGTTGACAAATACTACACCATTCTGGGCTGCACCCGCAGTGATTCCATCGATACGATCAAAAAACAGTACCGCAAACTGGCATCCGACTATCACCCGGATAAAATCATTGCCAAGGGCCTCCCGGAAGAATTTGTCAAATTTGCCAATGATAAATTCAAGGAAATTCAGGAAGCCTACGACGCCATCAAGAAGGAAAAAGGAATCATCTGACACCGGGAAGGATATTTTCGATGAGATTCAACGCATACCGTTTTTCGATTTTTCAGATGGCTGTCTGGTTCTGCATCCTTTTTTCTTTGACTGGCTGCAAAAAGGAACAGCCGGTTGCCACCCTGAAACCGCCCGAAGTCACGGTCCAGCGCGTCACCCTCCAGGATGTTCCGGTATCGTTTGAATTTGTCGCTCAGACCCAAAGTTCCCACATGGTCAATATCCATGCACGGGTCAATGGATTTCTGGATAAACACCTGTTTGCCGAAGGCATGCCGGTCCGGGAAGGTCAGGTGTTGTTTCAGATCGATCCCAAACCCTTCCAGGTCCAGCTCGCTCAGGCCAGTGCAGCATTGACCATGCAACAGGCAACCCTGGAAACCGCCCGGGCCAATCTGGCCAGAATCAAACCCCTGGCCGAACTGAAAGCCCTTTCCCAAAAGGATCTGGATGATGCAACCGGCCAGTTTGAATCTGCTGCGGCGGCAGTGGAACAATCCCGGGCACAGGTCGAGACCGCCCGGCTGAATCTGTCCTATACCACCATTACCGCCCCCATTTCCGGTATCGCCGGCGCCACCCTTCAGACCGATGGCACCTACATCAGCACCCAGAACAGTCTCCTGACCACGGTAACGGTGCTGTCCCCCATGTGGGTCAATTTCAGCGTCTCTGAAAATCAGGTTCAGCGACTTCGCAGGGAAAAAGCGGCCGGACTGATCCGCGAACCGGCAGGAGATCACTATCTGGTTGAAATCATTCTGGTTGATGGATCGGTTTATCCCCATACCGGAAAAATAACATTTGCCGACCCGGCATTCAACTCCGAGACCGGTACATTCCTGATCCGGGCCAGTGTCGAAAATCCCAAACGCGTTCTTCGGCCGAACCAGTTTGTGCGAGTCCGGTTAAGGGGTGCGGTGCGGCCCCGCGCCATTCTGGCGCCGCAGCGGGCTGTTCAGCAGGGCGGCAAGGGACATTTTGTGTGGGTGGTGGGTTCTGACAACAAAACCGAACTAAGACCGGTTGTGGTGGGGGACTGGTATGAAAACGACTGGTTCATTTCCGAAGGTCTTTCCGAAGGCGATCAGGTCATCACAGACGGGGTCATGCAACTGCGACCCGACATGACGGTCACCCTTTCGCCCGGAGTCGCCGCCCAAAAACCGGCGCCGGTTTCCCTGCCCTCCCCTGCCGGTTCCGCAGGCCGCAGCCAATAAAGGAGGCCTGCATGTTTTCCCGATTTTTTATCGATCGCCCCATTTTTGCAACCGTGGTATCCATCATCATCGCCATCACCGGCGCTGTTGCCATTGCCGTGCTTCCGGTCGAACAATATCCGGCCATCACGCCGGTTCAGGTCACGGTATCGGCCACCTATCCCGGGGCCGATTCCAAGACACTGGCCGATTCTGTCGCCGCCCCGATCGAGGCCCAGATCAACGGGGTTGACAACATGCTGTACATGACCTCGACCAGTTCCGCCAATGGACTGCTGAGCCTGACCGTGTATTTTGATCTGAATACCGATCCGGACATCGCCCAGGTTCAGGTTCAGAACCGGGTCAATCTGGCATTGCCCCAACTCCCGTCCGCCGTATCCCAGCAGGGCGTGTCCGTGCAGAAAAAATCATCCTCCATCATGATGCTGATTGCCATTCTGTCGCCCGAAAACCGGTATAG
This sequence comes from Desulfatirhabdiaceae bacterium, assembly GCA_050179135.1. Classification (GTDB taxonomy): domain Bacteria; phylum Desulfobacterota; class Desulfobacteria; order Desulfobacterales; family Desulfatirhabdiaceae; genus UBA4064. Next base: position 14,911 of record JBFXFK010000003.1, read on the forward strand.
TCCCGAGTACATTGCCAATTATGCCAATGTGTATGTCCTGGATGCGGTCAAGCGGGTCCCGGGCGCCGGCCAGGCATCCATCATGGGAGTGCCGGACCAGGCCATGCGTATCTGGATGAATCCGGACCGGATGGCGTCTTTGGGCATCACGACCAGCGACATTCAGCATGCGATATCATCCCAGAATGCCCTGTCCGGTTCCGGTCAGATCGGGCAGCCGCCCACAACCGGGCCGGTTCAGATGACGTTTCCGGTCGTTACCCAGAGACCCTTTACCGATCCGGATCAGTATGAAAACATCATCGTGCGGGCCAGTCAGGATAACAGCGCCATTGTCCATCTGAAAGATGTGGCCCGCGCCGAAATCGGGCTTCGACAATATGTTGTGGACAGCCGCCTGAACAATATACCGGCCACATTCCTTGCCATTTATCAGCAGCCCGGCGCCAACGGGCTGAAGGTGTCCGAAGCCGTCCGGGAGGCCATGGCCGCCATGAAAGCCCAGTTTCCCGACGGTCTCGATTATGTGGTGTCCCTGGACACCACGGATTTTGTCCGGCTTTCCATCGAGGAGGTCAAGCATACCCTGATCGAGGCCGTGGTGCTGGTCGTTCTGGTGGTATTTCTCTTTTTGCAGAATTTTCGGGCCACGGTCATCTGTACGGTTGCCATTTTTGTCGCCCTGATCGGCACCTTTCCCGGCATGCTGGCCCTGGGTTTTTCCATCAACCTGCTCACCCTGTTCGGTCTGGTCCTGGCCATTGGCATCGTGGTGGATGATGCCATTGTGGTGGTGGAAAATGTGGAACGGAACATGACCCAGTTTCACCTGTCACCCAAAGACGCCACCATCCGGGCCATGAACGAGGTGACCAGCCCGGTCATCGCAACGGTTCTGGTCATGTCCGCCGTATTTGTTTCCGCCGCATTTCTGCCCGGAACCACCGGACAACTGTATAAACAGTTCGCCATTACCATTGCCATATCGGTGACGATTTCCGGATTTGTGGCCCTGACCCTGACACCGGCCATGTGCGCCGTGATGCTCAAACACACCCTGCCCCCCCAACGGGGTCCATTTGCCTGGTTCAATCGCCTGTTCGACCGGTTTACCCAGGCATTCGGCCGGGCCGTGGTTCTGATGATCCGCCGCATGGCCATTGCCTTTGTGCTTCTGGGGGTCATGATATGGGGAATCGTTCACCTGTTTCAGATTCTGCCGGCCAGTTTTGTGCCCAACGAAGATCAGGGCTATGTGATGGCCGCCATCCTCATGCCCGATGCCGCCAGTCTGGACCGGACCAAATCGGTTTCGGAGCGTGTCGATGCCCTGTTTACCGCCATACCGGGTGTGGAAAACCGCACCCAGATCATTGGATTCAGCCTGCTTGACAATGGATTCAAAAGCAATGCCGCCACGTTTTTTGTCACGCTCAAACCCTTTGAAGACCGGTATCAGTCCACAGACCGGGCCCGGGCGGAAAATTCACGGGCCGTTTTGATGAACCTGAACCGCCAGGCCAAAGACATTCAACAGGGGCTGGTCATTCCCATTGCGCCGCCGGCCATTCCCGGAATCGGCACAACCGGCGGTTTTGAATTCTGGATTCAGGACACGGGGTCCGGCGAATCCGCCCGATTGGAAGAGCTGACCCGGCAATTTCTTGCCGAGGCCCGAAAAAGACCCGAGCTGAGCGGATTGAGCACCACGTTCCGGGCATCATCCCAGCAACTGAAGGCCGATGTCAACCGGGAGCAGGCCAGCCTGATTGGTGTTCCCATAGAGGACATCTACAATGCCATTCAGGCCCAGTTCGGATCACTGACCGCCAGCCAGTTCAATGAATTCAGCCGGGTCTGGTGGGTCATTCTGCAGTCCGATCCCCTGTTTCGGCAAAATCCCCAGGACCTGACCCGCTTATATACCCGATCCAGCCAGGGCCAGATGGTGCCGCTGTCTGCTGTGGTGACCACTTCCTGGGTGACCGGTCCGGATCTCCTGCCCCATTTCAACGGGTTTCCGGCCGCCAAGATCAATGGGAACGCCGCGCCCGGGTTCAGTTCGGGTCAGGCCATCGGTGTCATGGAAGCCGTGGCCCGGGAGGTTCTGCCCCAGGGCTACACCTTTGCCTGGTCCGGTCTGGCATATGAGGAAAAAAGCGCCGGCGGCACATCGACCATCGCGCTCGTGTTTGGCCTGATTTTTGTATTTCTGATCCTGGCGGCCCAGTACGAATCCTGGACCCTGCCCGGGTCGGTCATGACAGCCGTCCCGTTCGGGGTCCTGGGGGCACTGATGTTCAACTGGATGCGGGGTCTGGAAAACGATGTCTATTTTCAGATCGGTCTTCTGGTTCTGGTCGGCCTGGGGGCAAAAAACGCCCTGCTTCGGGTCACCTTTGCCGTGGAATTGCGCAAGCAGGGCAAATCCCTGATGGATGCCACCATCGAGGCGGGCGAAATGCGCCTTCGGCCCATCATCATGACTTCCCTGGCCTTCATTTTCGGGGTGTTGCCGCTGGCCATCGCGGTGGGGGCCGGCGCCAATGCCCGCCACTCCATCGGCACGGGCATCATTGGCGGCATGATTGGCGAGGCCACCCTGGCCATGCTGTATGTCCCGCTGTTTTTTTATATTTTCGACCGCTGGACCAGCCGGTCTTCGGACAGGTCATTGGACACGCCGCCGGAAACCACCGCGGATGACGCTTCCCGTGAAACAATCCCGTCAACCGGTGAGGGGCGCTGAGGCCATGATTGAACAAGTCATTAAATTACTGGAAGCTTACACGCGGGCTATTCTGACTCCTGGATTCTGAATACCTGAGTAGTTACCGCCATTTTTTGATTGAAGGAATGAACCCTATGCCCTGTAAAGTCAATTCGCCAGATACCATCAAAGAAATTCTGGATAATCATGTCGTCGATGACCTGAAAGCCATCCGGTCTTTTTTGTATTCATCCCTGATACAAAACCGGATCGGCCTGTCCGGTTTCGAAGTTCTGAATGGAAATCCCAATTCCCTCACCCGAAAGGCGGATCTGATCGAATGGATACTGTCCTGCCTGACAAATGCAACCATTCTGAAATTTGAATATGAACTGATGACCGATCTGGAAAAGTCTGCCCTGCAGGAAATCGTTCATGCATCCGGGGTTTTTGATTATGCGCGTTTTGATGCAAAATATGGCGACACCCCCCACATATCCATCGGAAGGCGTTATTCGTGGCGGGAATCGAAAAAGGAACCCAACCGGTTTCCGCCCCTGAGTCTGTTTATGACCAGCGATGGGCTGATGTCCCGGGAAATGCTCCGGCTTCTGCGTCCCTTTGTTCCCGAACCCGGTGAAATGACAGCTCAGGCCATCGATACCCTTCCCGATACCATCTACCTGGAAGGACGTGGCGATGAAAAAAATGTCCCGCTGGTGACACACCATACCGAAAAGGCGGCTGCTACCGATCTGATGACCATTTTACAACTTGTGGATATGGGAAAGCTGGGGGTGAGCCCCAAAACCGGAAAGCCCACCCTGCCCACCGTCCGGTTTATCCGACAAGCGCTTTCATCAGGGGACTTCTATCCGGAAGATTTAACCGGAGAAGACGATGACATCCAGATTGGGGAGGCCGGGATTCGCCCATTTGCCTGGATCATGCTGATTCAGGCAGCCGGACTGGTTCAGATCAACGGCAGCAAACTGGCGCTGAACCGGAACGGGAAAGCCGCGCTTAACAAACCGGCGACAGAAACATTGAAGCACATCTGGGAGCGATGGCTGAACTATAAAGACTTTCATGAATTCAGCCGGATCGATATCATCAAGGGACAAAAATCAAAAAGCCGCCCCCTGTATATGGCGCCTCCCTCCCGCAGCAGCATTGCCGATGCCCTGTCTGATCTGGAAGTCGGGAAATGGATACAAACAGACGATTTTTTTACGTTTCTCATTGCCCGGGGCCATCGGTTTGACATTCTACGGGATGCGGGGTGGGCGCTGTATATCGGTTCCCAGCAATACGGCAGCCTGGGATACAACCATGTCACCTGGGATCATATCAATGGGCGGTTTGCCCGGGCCTTTCTTCTGGAATATGCCGCTACCCTGGGCGTCATCGATGTGGCGCTGATTCCTCCTTGGGGGGCAGCGAACGATCTTGGAGATCTGTGGGGTGCGGACGATTTCTCCTGCCTGAGCCGCTATGATGGGCTGTATGCACTCTGTCTCAATTCCCTGGGAGCTTGGATTATGGGTCTGAAAGAGGACTTTCTCCCCCAATCTCCGGATCAAATTACACTTGAAATTCTGCCCAATTTGGAAATAACCGCTTTGGGAGCGACACCGGATCAGGCAGACAGACTCTTTCTGGAACGTTTTTGCCACAAGAAATCCGACAGGGTGTGGGAAATGCGGATAGCAACGCTCCTTCAGGCTATTGAGGAGGGAATCGATCTGAACCAGATCATCGGCTTTCTGAAAAACCGGAGCCAGGGGGCGTTCCCGCAGCCCGTAACCCTGTTTTTTGATGACATGCGAAACCGGATCGGCCAGTTACAGGACATGGGTGAGGCCAGACTGGTGAAGTGTCAGGACAGGGACATGGCGAATCGGATTGCCAAAGACGTCCGGATGAACGGCCTCTGCATGACTGATGGCGGACATTATATCGTTGTTCCGGCGGAAAAAGAAAACCGCTTCAGAAAAGAGCTGCGGAATTTGGGATACATTCTGAAATGATCCGTCAGCAAAAATGTTAGATTGCCTGTCAAAAACATGGCAAAAAGGAGTATCAGATGATGACGAAACAGGCGATGGTTGTAGACAATGACATATTTTTCGTTGAATTCCTCACGGATATTCTGGAAAAAAGAGGTTATTCGGTCATTAAGGCATATGATGGCAAAAGCAGTATCAACCAGTTGCGTGAAGGCCCGGTTGACCTGTTGTTTGTCGATATGGTCATGCCCAAAATTGACGGGAAACAGGTGATTCAATTCACCCGGAAACAGTTCCCCGAAAACCGCTTCCCCATTGTGGCCATTTCGGGCACATTGCTTGAAAACAGTGAGGATCTCAAAAGAATTGGCGCCGATCACTATATTGCCAAGGGGCCGATTGAAACCATGACGGATCATGTTTCAAAATTTCTGGACCAGCTCGACAAACATGCCATTGCAGCCTCTGATCAAATCACGGAACCATCACGGCTGTTTCAGCGGCAGTCCACAGCCGAACTGATTGAAAGGATCGATTTTCAGGATGGTATTTTTGAAAGCATCGGACTGGGCCTGTTTGTCATTGATCGCGAAGCACAAATCATTCGGGTCAATGAGCTGGGCCTTGAAATGTTGAATAAATCCATGGAGACCCTGATCAGCCGGCATGTCACCACACTGCTTCCCGAGCCTGAAAAAACCCGCCTGACGTCCGCCCTGAAACTGGTAGCCCGAAACCGGAATAAAAAGAGTGTTTCATTTGATGTTGATTCAGATACTCTGCACCTGCGTGTCATTGTTTCCATACACCGGATCGGGCAGGAAGCCATCGGATGGATTATTGCCTTGGAGGATAAGGGTCAATGGGAAGAACCAGTCTGAAAAACAAGCTGCTTCTGGCATTTCTGGGGCTGCTTTTGACTGTCATGACGGTTGTGGGCTTTGTCAATTATCTGACCGATAATTTTTATCTGGCACAGGCTGTCTCCACCGCCGTCGCCATGATATTTGGCGTCATTTTCGGCATCCGGTTTTCCGGTTCCCTGGTGCAAAGACTGAACCAGCTCATCAACTCGGCGCGGGAAATCAGCTCCGGGGATCTCTCCCGGGAAATTGCCCGGGTATCCAATGATGAAGTTCGCGATCTGGAAGATATCTTTTCCAAGATGCTTCAGGAATTGCGGAAAATGATTCTGGATATGAAAAATCTGTTTGACCAGATTCAGTCCACCAAGATTCAACTGAATGATATCATGAGACGGATCGTTCAAAACAATTATGAAATCGATCGATCCGCGCTCAAAATTGCCACCGGGTCGGAACAACAGTCAGCCCTGGCAAAAAATACAGCGGATCAGATCGATGAAGGTCTGCTGGTCATGGAGGACATGGTTCAGCAGTCGGCCCGGACCGTCACCCGAATTGCCGATACCAAAATCAGGACCGAATCCGGAGAGGCCAATGCCCGAAAAACCCTGATCCAGTTCAAGGTGTCACTGCAACAGATGGCCGAATATGCCAAACCCATTCATCGCCTGGCCACCGAAGTGGATAAAATCCGGATGGTGGTTCGAATCATCGAGGAAATCGCCCAAAAAACCGATCTGCTGGCCCTGAATGCATCCATCGAGGCCACCCGCGCCGGTGAAATGGGCAAGGGGTTTGCGCTGGTCGCGGAAGAAATCCGGACCATGGCGGAAAATTCCAAATTATCTTCCAAGGAAATCGGCAAAATTGTTCAGGGCATTCTCCAGGATAATTCGGAAGTCATTGTGTCCCTGCAAAAAAATCAGGAAGGCCTGAAAAGTGGCGAACAGATCATTCACAGCATCATTACCGCATTTGGAGAGACGCTGACCCATGTCAGCCATATTTATTCCGAGGTAAAAGACATTCAGGATGTGACCGGAAAGCAGGTAAAGGAAATGAGAAAATTTCTGACCCAGTTTCAGGAAATCACCCGTCTGTCGTCCGAGAATCTTCAGGCAGCCAAAAAAACCATACAGGCAACCCGGAACCAGAATTCGGACATGAAAGGCATTGTCGAGACCATGAAAGCCCTGAATGAATTATCCGAGCAGATGATGCAAACCCAGCAGCGATTCAAGCTGACGGCAGACTGATATGGAACTTGTCGGATTTTCAGTCCTCGACCGCCTGTATGGTCTCCATTCCCGGTATGTCAATCGGGTGATCGAATGTACCAGGCTTTTTCCGGCCCCATTCATGCCGGAATGTCATAAAGGGCTGCTGTTTTATCGGGGCGATCTGTATGATGTCATCGATGTCGGAATCCTTTTCAGCCGGAAGGCGTCTGCCAAAGATCCACCTTACCGGATCATTCTGTTGAAATGGGAATTGAAGAAACTGGCCATCATTCCGGATGTCGTCATCGGTCTTGTCAGTCTCGATGACCCGACGGTCAAACAGGAGGCTTCACGCGTAAACGGGCAACCGATCGACCTGATTACACCGGACAGCCTCTGGGACCAACTGTTGAAATTGAGTTATGGACCTGGAAAAATATTATAAGATTTTTGCACAGGAATCCGGAAAATATCTGGAGCAGATTGATCAGTTGCTGATTCAGGTGGATAATCATCCATCAGATACCGGACTGTGGCGCGAGCTGCACGGGAAAATGCATTCCATAAAGGGAATGGCCAGAGCCATGAGTATGGAACACATTGCCCAGCTCAGCCATTCCATGGAAACCTGGTGTCTGGCCTTTCAGAAAAATGCCGCAACTGCCGGACAAACTGCCATTCAGGCATTGTTTGACGGCGCGGATATACTGAAATTCCTGGTGAATCAGCAGGATAAACTGGATTCCGTGGCATCGCAGGACCGGTATCGTCTGATACTGGAGCGGTTGTCGCTGGATCCATCAACCGGCCAGGCGCCTGTTCGGGCGGAAACCGGTGTGTCCGAGCCGGCCCCGCTGCGAATGGACCCGATTGACCAGGTGCGAATCCCCTATGTCCAGATTGAGGAATTGCTGGGCTATTCCCGTGAAATTCTGATGCTCGAAACGACACTGCCGCCTCTTCCTCTGGAATACGCCAGCCTGAAAAGCTGGATTGATCATTATATGGCCATGATCAAGGGACTGTATTTCCGGCTGGCCCAGTTTCGTCTGATGTCCATTGACGATTTTGCCGCCATATATGGATCGACCATACACCAGCAGGCCAGAAGTCTGGGAAAACAGGTTTTTCTGGAGGTCAAAGGCGGAAATATCCGCGCCGATATCGCACTGCTGGAGCGGCTTCGGGAACCATTGATCCATATCATCCGAAATGCCATTGCACATGGCATTGAAAAACCGGAAGACCGGGTGCGCCTGGGCAAAGCGGAAAAAGGATGCATTGTTCTGGAAGCCGAAAGCGACAGGGAAAGTCTCATTATCCGGATCAGGGACGATGGCAGTGGCATAGACCGGGACGCCATCATTTCGCACCTTCAGAAAAAAACGCGGATGAGTCCCGAAGAGATTCTCGATATGACCGGGAAGAAATTCTATGACACCATTCTCAGCAGCGAATTTTCATCCGCCAAAATTGTCACGGACATGTCCGGCAGGGGCATCGGCATGAATGTGGTGGCTCAGGCCATTGAATATCTCAGCGGCACACTGTCCATTGCATCGGTTCCCGGGAAAGGCGCCACGTTTACCATTCAGTTGCCCGTTTCCCTTTCCGTGATTTATGCGATTGTATTTCATGTCGGACCCTATTTGCTGGCCATACCGACATCCGCCATGGAATCGGTCGCATATAACACGGAAAAGGCATGTGCATTGCCCGAATCCTGCCTGAATCTGAGAGAACTCTTTGGTGTAAATGAATCGGCTGAAGATTCGGTGCATATTCTGAAACTTCGGCCCGGAAGCCATAAGGTCAAATCCCGGCCAAACGAGACAGGACATCCGGACAGTTTCGCCTGGAGTCTGGCCGTGGACCACATTGTTGGAAACCGGCCCATCATGATCATGCATGTCAGTGAACTGGTTGCCAGAACGCATATCTATTCCGGAATCGGCATTCTGGAAAACGGAGACATATCCCCGCTTCTGGATATTCCCACCCTGTTTGAAACCCTGCTCAAATTATAATATAGTTTTGGGCTTGACATATCCCGCCAGCTTTTTTAGCATTCCATCGTTTTCAGGATAACGGTTTTGGGTGCGTTACCGGTTGGGGATAACAGGGCGTTTTTCAAGGCGTCAGCCGCCAAAGGTCTATCCCATTGCTGCTTTGTGAAATGAATTTTCTGAACGTCCAAATCAATTCAATTTTTAAGGGGGAATATGAATTCAGGTTGTTATACCGCAATTATTACACCTTTTCTGGGTGAAACCATTGATTATCCGGGATTTGACAGGCTGATCGGTTTTCAGATTGACAATGGTATTACGGGGATACTGGCTGCCGGAACCACCGGAGAAAGTCCGGCGCTCAGTTGGGAAGAACATAATGGGGTCATCCAGTTTGTTTCCGACAGATCGAAAAACCACTGCCTGTGCATTGCCGGAACCGGCAGCAACAACACGGCGGAAGCGCTTGACGGATCCCGCCATGCGGTAACGGCCGGCGTCGATGCCCTGCTTCTGGTCGATCCCTATTACAATGGTCCCAGCTCACTGGAGATCAGACGGGAATATGTCGCGCCAATTGCCAGGGCTTTTCCGCAGTCTGAAATCATCCCCTACATTATCCCGGGTCGCACCGGCACCCAACTCCTGCCAGAAGACCTGGCCATTTTGCATCGCCAGTTTCCCAATGTCTCCACCGTAAAAGAGGCAACGGGAAATCTGGATAACATGAGACGCACGCGGGAATGCTGTGGTCCGGATTTCTGTATTCTTTCGGGGGATGATGCGCTGACCTGTGACATGATGATGGATTCCCGAATTGCTGCAGGGGGAGTGATTTCGGTGCTGTCCAACATTGTTCCCGGCGCACTGGTGAAACTGGTTGAACTGTTGAAACAACAGCACCAGGACGCGGCAAGGGAGTTAAAACGTGCGCTGGATCCGCTGTTTGATCTGGTCACGGTCAAAACCACCGAATCAACACCATTTGGAAATGTGGTCTGCCGGGCCAGAAACCCGCTTGCCGTAAAAACCCTGATGACCGTCTTGGGCCTGCCTTCCGGAGGATGCCGGAAACCGCTGGGGAAAATGACACAAAATGGTCTGAATGTCGTGCTGAATGCCGCCAGAAGCGTTCAACAGCACAATCCGGAACTGTTTCAGCCCATTGCCAAAGCGTTTGATGTCGATATCGAAGAACGCCTGAACACCCCGGCCATCTGGGCAGATCTGGTTTATGAGGCGTATTGAGACGGTCAGACGGTCAGACGGTCGGACGGTCGGACAGTCTGACTGTCGGACGGTCCACGGTCCGACTGTCCCGACTGTCCCGACTGTCCCGACGGTCCAACAATAAAAACAGGAGAAACAAACAACATGAAAGGCATTATCCTGGCCGGCGGCTCCGGAACCCGGCTGTATCCCATCACCCGGGTGGTCAGCAAGCAACTCCTCCCGGTGTATGACAAACCCATGATTTATTATCCCCTGTCTGTTCTGATGCTGGCCGGGATACGGGAAATATTGATCATTTCAACACCCGAAGATCTGCCCCTTTTCCAACGCCTTTTTGGAGACGGCTCCCATCTGGGGTTATCCTTTTCCTATGCCGAACAGCCCAGACCCGAAGGCCTGGCCCAGGCATTTGTCATTGGAAAGGACTTTATCGGCGCGGATACGGTCTGTCTGATTCTGGGAGACAATATTTTTTATGGCCACCATCTTTCCGACATCCTGAAACGCTCGGTTCAAATGACGGAAGGGGGTCTGATTTTTGGATATCTGGTCCGTGATCCCGAGAGATATGGCGTTGTGGAGTTTGATGATGCGGGAAATGTTATCGGTATTGAAGAAAAGCCCAGCAAACCCAAATCCGACTATGCGGTACCGGGCCTGTATATTTATGACAACAGTGTCATTGAAATTGCAGAAAATCTGAAACCATCGGCAAGAGGCGAACTGGAAATAACAGATGTGAACCTGGCGTATCTGAAACAGAAAAAGCTGCGGGTCGAGCTTTTGGGCAGGGGCTTTGCCTGGCTGGATACCGGGACTCACGAAGCGCTTCAGCAGGCGGCCAGTTTTGTCGAAGCCATCCAGGACCGTCAGGGGCTCAAAATTTCCTGTATCGAGGAAATTGCCTATCGTCAGGGATATATTACACGGGAAGGAATCCGGAAACTGGCCAGTGACATGCTGAAAAATGATTATGGCCAATACCTGCTGGAACTGGCCAATGGCGAAACAGAAGACTGACGCGTCAGAATACAGAATTCAGAATTCAGAAGCCGGAATAAATAGGGAATGCCTGCTGTTTATAAAATGATATTTTCCTTATTTATTCTGAATTCTGGCTTCTGTATTCTGTTTTTCCAAAATACAGAATTCAGAAGCCGGAATAAATAGGGAATGGCTGCTGTTTATAAAATGATATTTTCCTTATTTATTCTGAATTCTGGCTTCTGAATTCTGTTTTTCTGAATTCTGTTTTTCCAAAATAAGTCATTTTTATGGTGACAGGTTACTCGGCGATATCGATCTTGATCTGTTTGGGTTTTTGTTCCTCGGGCTTGGGAATTTCGATTTCCAATATCCCATCCTTGAATGTCGCCTTGATCTTTTCGGGACTGATGGCTGTCGGCAGGGTGAATGCCCGGTGAAACGATCCAAATGTTCTTTCTTTCCGGTAATACTTGTCTTCCTTGATTTCCCGTGATTCGGTTCTTTCGCCCTTTAACGTCAGAATATTTTCCTTTAATTCAATGGAAACATTTTCTTTGCTGACACCCGGCAGTTCTGCATGAATGATAATCGCGTCTTCCCTGTCAAAAATATCAACCAGCGGTTTCCATGCACTCAGGGCAAAATCCTCGTCTGCCGGGGATCTCGTGAATGCATCGTTGAAAAGCCGGTTAATGCTGTCCTGCAGTGTTGCGACTGCGCCATACGGTTGCCATCTGACCATTGCCATAATAAACCTCCTTTGCATCAGATTGATTAATGGGGTGATGATCGCATGGCCCGGTGCATGGGCCATAAAATATACTATAACAATTCAATTGGTTATTAATCTTAAGTGAACATTAATCACCTTTTTTATCCTGTCAAGCCTGTTAAACACGATGATTCCATGAGGAGCCTATCTTGAAGCATTTTTCGGTTTTCGCGATATCCATAATGCTTATCATATGGCTGGCCATCGATACCCGCCTGGTCCGGGCAGATTTGCAGACCATCCAGACGCCCCGTCAACCCGGCTATGCCGATCTCATGGATCCAACCGATACCGATCTGTTTTTTGTGTCCAATTCGTCACAGACCGGATTTGGGGCATTTCAGATTCCATCCCAATCTCCGCTTCAGTCACTTCGCGGCCTTTTTCAACCCATAACCGGCCCGTTGCTTGCGACCGGAAAATATGAGCTGGGCATCCGAACCACCCTGACCAACACCTGGGTTAACGGTGAAAATGACTATCGGCTGGATTATGAGTCATTGGGGTCCCAGTTCTCCATTGCCTATGGATGGATTCCCTATGTCAGAATCGAGTTGCGCTATGAGAATCGCGCGATTTTTGGCGGTATTCTGGATGGCGTGATCGATACCTTTCACAGCACTACCGGCTTTGATCAGAATGGCCGGGATAAAAAGCCCTATGGCGAGGTTGCCGTCGACATGAATGGGCCGGGCATCAATGATCTCCATATCGAGGATAAAAGCGGATTCTACTCCCAAAGTCTTTCCGCTGTCTGGCGTCAGTCGCTCTTTCAGGGGACCCGGTATCTGCCTGCATTTTCTTACGCCATGACGGTCCGGTACGATGTGGACGCAAACCCATACATGGAGCGGGATTTTCCGGTGGATCTGGCATGGTCGGCGGCCATTGCCAAACGGTGGGGGGACCTGTCTGTTTTTATGGAAGCCGGATTTGCCTGGTACGGCGCAGACTGGCTGGGGAATATCGAGCTTGAAGGCGCCAGTTTGTCCGGTCTCTGGGGCGTGGAATACATGGTTTCACCGGTAACATCGATTGTGTTTCAGCATCTGATCAGCCAGGGATGCGCCAAAAACCTGGAAACATTTTCGAATGAATCCCATGAGGTGCTTCTGGGAATGAAATGGAAATTGGGGCATCGCATGATGCTGGAAGCCGCCTTCCTGGAAAACATTCTGGTTTACAGCAACAGTCCGGATTTTGGATGCCATCTGGGCATTTCCATGCGGTTTTGATGTGAATCCATCCGGGACCATGACACTGCCGGATTCGGCCGGGAATTCGCCCGCATCCCGGTTTGCCGATCTGCTTGCCGGCTTGTCCACCCGCCCCGGGGTGTATCTGATGAAGGATGATACCGGAAAGGTGATCTATGTGGGGAAAGCGATCAATCTGAAAAAACGGCTGACATCCTATTTTAATAAAATTCCGCAGTTGAACATCAAAACCCGCATGCTGGTCGATAAAATCCAGGATATTGAAACCATTCTGACATCGACCGAAAATGAAGCCCTGATTCTCGAATCCAATCTCATCAAGAAATACCGCCCCCGGTATAATGTGATTCTCAAGGATGACAAACACTATCCGTCACTGCGGCTCGATTTGAAATCCCCCTACCCCTGCCTGAGTGTCGTACGGAAAGTCGTCCGGGATGGGTCACTGTATTTTGGGCCGTTTACCTCACCGCCGGCCGTTTATCAGACACTGAAAATCATCAACAAAACGTTCAAGCTGAGAAAATGTCGGGATCAGGTATTCAAAACCCGCAACCGGCCCTGTCTCAATTATCAGATCGGGGCTTGCCTGGGCCCCTGCTGTCTCCCTGTGGACCCGGAGTCCTATCAGAACATGGTGAAGGAGGTGGTCCTGTTTCTGAAGGGACGGGCACCGGAACTGATCAAAAAAACCGAAGCGGACATGCTGGCGGCTGCCCGGGAACAGAATTTTGAGCTGGCGGCCCAGCTTCGGGACAAGATGTTCGCCCTTCAGAGAACCATTGAAAAACAGGCGATGGTGACAACGGACTTCATGGACCGGGATATCGTGGGAATCGCGGATACGGACGGCAAACTGCTGGTTACGGTCATGTCGGTCAGAAGTGGTCATGTTGTGGGCACCCGGCATTACCCGCTTCCCGAAACCGTTGCCACCCTTCCTGAACTGATCGGGAGCTTTCTGACCCAGTATTATGAAACCGCCCATTATATTCCCGAAGAGATTCTGGCGCCGGCGGTTCCCGAGGATGTCAAGGCCATACGGCTTCATCTGAGGGACCGGAAAGGATCCGGAATTGTTATCCGGAAACCCCATCAGGGCATTCGGGTTCAATTGCTGCAACTGGCCAACCAGAATGCGGAAAACGAACTGAAATCATTGATGAACAGCCGGGATCATGATGAAAAACTGCTGCAGCGTCTGATGGACCGACTGGGTTTGCGTCGATTTCCAGGCCGGATCGAATGCTTTGACAACTCCCATATTCAGGGGGATTCCCCGGTATCGGGCATGGTTGTGTTTGAAAATGCACGACCTGCCCGGGCCGGTTATCGCCGATACAAAATCCGGATGACGTCGGAGCCGGATGATTATGCCTTTATGGCCGAGGCATTGAAACGGCGCTTTGGAAAAGGAGAGGCATCCCGACCCTTTCCGGATCTGCTGCTTGTGGATGGGGGAAAGGGACAACTGAACATCGCGTTATCTGTACTTCGCGATCTGAATCTGACAGATGAGCTGGATGTGGCGGCTCTGGCCAAAAAAGATGAAATCCGGGGAGAGACTGAAGACCGGGTCTTTCGGCCCGGGCGCGCCAATCCGGTCAATCTCGATATGGATCACGATGTGCTGCTGTTTTTGCAGCGGATACGGGATGAGGCGCATCGCAATGTGATTCAGTTTCATCGGAAACAGAAACGGGGGTCATCATTTCAGTCCATTCTGGATAATATTCCGGGTATTGGTGAAAAACGCAAACATCTGCTGTTGATCCATTTCCGAACCATCCGGGCCATTCGGGCCGCTTCCCTGGCGGATATCACCGGTCTGCCGGGCATGAACCGGAAATCTGCGGAGGCGGTGCGGGAAGCGCTTGACGGCGAACATAAAAGGATGAAGGCGGAAGGATGAAGGGTGAAGGCGGGAAAGTTGTGCCGGTTTTCCATGTCCTCTGCGTCCTTTATGTCCTGTTTGTCCTTTTGCAGCTTTTCTGAAGTCTGTTTTTCAATGACGCAACATATTTCCAACTATTTTCAAAAACAATTCAAGGATTTCCAATGACACCCCAGAATACTTTTCCGGTTTTAACGCCTGACGAGGCGGTTTCATTCATTCGTAACGGGAATACGGTTTCATTCAGTGGTTTTTCGCCTGCCGGCGCTGCCAAAATTGTACCCCATGCCCTGGCCCGCCGTGCTCAAAACGAACATGAAAGCGGCAGGCCATTTCAGGTGCGCGTCCTGACCGGCGCATCCAGCGGCCAGAGTATTGATGACGCATTGGCCGGGGCCAATGCCATTTCCTGGAGAGCGCCCTATCAGGGAGAATCCCGGTTGAGACGTCAGATCAATCAGGAGCTGGTGGAATACGTGGACA
Organism: Desulfatirhabdiaceae bacterium; assembly: GCA_050179135.1. GTDB lineage: Bacteria > Desulfobacterota > Desulfobacteria > Desulfobacterales > Desulfatirhabdiaceae > UBA4064. The sequence goes on from JBFXFK010000003.1 coordinate 30,311, forward strand.
TTCATCTGTCTCATCTCCCGCAACTGATTGAATTCGGTTTTCTGGGACAGATCGATATCGCGGTCATCGAAGCCACGGAAATCACCCCGGATGGCCGGGTCTATCTGACCACATCCATCGGAGCATCCCCGACCTATCTTCACCATGCCAAAAAGGTGATTATCGAGATCAACCGGCATCAGTCGCCCCGTCTTCGGGAAATGGCCGATATCTACCGGATGCCCCTGCCACCCCACCGCAATCCGATTCCGGTTTATGAGCCGTTGACCCGGATCGGCTGGCCATATGCCAATGTGAATCCGGCCAAGATCATCGGCATTGTTGAAAATGATGAACCAGACCATGTCGCCGAATTTACCCAGCCGGATACGGTCAGCGATCTGATCGCCGATCATCTGGTCAGATTTTTGGTTCAGGAGATGCGGTGCGGCCGTATTCCCGCGGAATTTTTGCCGCTTCAGGCCGGGGTCGGCAACATCTGCAACAGTGTCATGGCCAAACTGGGCGCCAGTTCAGAGATTCCCTGTTTTAAAATGTACACCGAAGTCTATCAGGATTCACTGGTGGATCTGATGGATTCGGAAAAACTGTTGTGCGCCAGCGCCTGCGCCCTGGCCGTTTCTTCGGACAGGCTTCAGCACATTGTTGACAACATCGATTTTTTTGGAAAGCGGATTGTCCTGCGGCCCCAGGAAATATCCAATCATCCCGGAATCATTCGGCGGCTGGGTGTCATTGCCATGAATACCGCAATTGAAGCGGATATTTACGGCAATGTCAATTCAACACATATTTATGGCACGGACATCATGAATGGCATCGGCGGGAGCGGCGAATTTACCCGAAACGGGTATATGGCCATATTCATGACCCCTTCCATTGCCAAAAACGGTAAAATATCCTGCATCGTGCCCATGTGTCCGCACATCGACAACAACGAACACTCTGTCCAGATTCTGGTCACCGAACAGGGAATTGCCGATCTGCGGGGGTTGGGACCCATGCAGCGGGCCAGAGCGATTATTGACAATTGCGCCCATCCCCTGTATCGGGATTACCTCCATGCGTACGTTTCAAACGCCAGGCCGGCGCACATCCGGCATGATCTGACCAAATGTTATGAGCTGCATCAGAATCTGCTGGTTTATGGGGCAATGCTGCCGGTCGAAGAATAACGAAAAGGGTGGATGGAACGGTTGGATGGGTGATGAGTGGCGTGAAATGATAATGGGATCATCCCGGTATCGGTATCGATTTTTCTGCTTCGATCCGATACCGATTCCGACACCGACGTCGATCAAGCGGTAATATGCGGGAATGAAACCGGGTTTTGTTATGCCTGTGACGCCCGATTGATCAGTTTGGTCAGCCGGGATATTCTGCGGGATGCATTGCGGGGGTGAATAACCCCTTTTTGTGCGGCTCTCGCAATGATTGACTTTGCCTCATTCAGCTCCTGCGCCGAATTTTCAAGCGCCGAATTGCTTACCGAATTTCTGACAGCCTTGATTGCAGTCTTGATTCTGGTTTTGGTCGATCGATTCCGGAGGTTTCTGTTGATATTCTGTTTTGCACGCTTGATTTCGGATTTGTGGTTGGCCAACGGTCAAACTCCTTTCCTCATGGTTTCTGTCAAAAGCCTGTTATTAAAAAGACTGTCATTTTATTCATAGGTATTAAAATGTCTTATTTATTCAAAGCAGCCGGAAAAGTCAAGGAATTTGATTCAAGACCGGCCTGTTATTCCCCAACCCCTTTGACATCATGACTGATTTCAACAACTGCGATGATATTTCCAATAATATCGAAAACCGGTGAGGTGATCCGTCTGTGAAGGCCCACCCTGGATTCGCCAGTGGGTTCTGAGAGCATCTCGTGAATCTGACCGTCCCGAAACGTACGGACAACCGGACAATTCGCGCAAACGCCGGTTTTCGGAGGGTCCTGAAACATGTGATAACATTTGGGTTTAACAGAAGGATCGATATGTGGATACCTGCCAGCCATCCGCCGGTTTATTTGGACAACCTCCATTGCCGGATTGATCAGGGCAGCCCCTACCTCCAAATAATCCATCACCTGGTTAAAAAATTCCTGCATGACATCCAGCGCACCGGCAGCAGTTTTCTGCCAGGTAATATCCCGGTTCACACCCCGATAGCCCACAAGCGTTCCTTCCCGGGACAAAACCGGAACCGCATTTGTCAACATACGGATTTGCCTGCCATCCCGGGTCAGTCCCCAGGTTTCGAGATTAACCATGGGCGCTTTTGATGCCGCTTTAGATTTTAAGTAAGCATTCATGCGTTCGGCTTCATCCAGTGGCATCACATCAAACGGGGATTTGCCGATCATCTCATCAGCGTCATATCCCAGGATGTTTTTAACCCGGCCTGAAATATAATTCAATACGCCGTTGGCATCAATTTCCCATACAATTTCGGACATGCTTTGCAGAATGTCATTCAGGCGGGTTTCGTTTTCTTTCAGCCGCTTTTCAGCATGACACCGGCGAAGGGCGCAATCCACAGCAATTCTGATCTCGGTATTGTGAAAGGGTTTGATGATATATCCATACGGGTCCGCGGTTTCAGCCTCCTCGATAATCTTTATTTCCGAATGGGCTGTCAGAAAAACCGCCGGAATTTCCAGATCGGCTTTCATCCTGCGACAGGTCTCGATGCCATTCAATTCTCCGGGCATCATGATATCCAGAATGGCCAAATCCGGACGGCAGACTGATGCCATCTGCATTGCCTCGACGCCGGATGACGCAACACCGACCACATCATATCCCAGTCCGGTCAGCACCTCTTCCAGATGCATGCCGGTTATGGCTTCATCATCGGCTATCAGAATTTTGGCCATTTTTGTCTCCCTTATTTTACGGGCGACCTGCGGGTCGCCCCTACACAATCCGCGATGCAACCACCTCAACCGGATGGTACACCGGTATGGACGATACATCCTCCAGTTGAAGCGTGCAGGTGGGGCAGTCGGTCACAACGGCTGATGCATGCGACGCGTTCAGCCGGTCCGCGAGATCCGATCCGATCCTGCGGCTGAGTGCAACATGCCGGGACATGGCCCCCCAGGTTCCGGCCATGCCGCAGCAATGGGACTTCAGAACGGTCAGATCCATGCCCAAGTTGTTTGAAAGCAGATGAATCGAACTCTCCGGGTCGGATTGAACCTTCAAATGACAGGGCATATGATAGGTCATTGGAATGGCAGTGGATGCCGGAGACAATTTCAGCCTGCCGCCATATCGACCGATAAGCCACGATATGTGAATGGTTTTTGATCCGATCGCCCGTATCAGCGGATTGTCCGTCATATCCTGCCACTCCTGCATCAGAGACAGGCCGCAGGAAGAACAGGTGACCACAATATAATCCATATCGGAAACCAGTTGCCCCCAGTGTTTCAGATTCCGGGCAATTTTTTCGCGTCCCCGGGCCACCATCCCCTTGGACAGCATGGGCAATCCACAGCAATGCTGGGGTGGGGTGTGTACGGCAAATCCCATGTGGGTCAGAATCCGAACACAGGCAACGCCAATTGCCGGACGGACCCAGGTTGCAAAACAGCCGGCAAAATATAGAACCCGAAGTCCTCCCCTGCCCGACACCGGATTGACCTGTTTAAACAGGGGATGATCCGCAAACCGGACCGGATTCCGATCTTGTGAAATTCCCAAAAAGGCATCCTGCAAGCCTCTGACAACCGGCATGGCCATCAGCCGGTTCATGGCGCGGGGCATGTGCATGGCCGCACGTCCCGCAGTTTCAACCTGGGTGATGATCCGGTCCGGAAGGTTTTCGCCAAAGCGCCGGACATAGGCTGCCTTTGCTTCAAGAGCCAGTTTGGGAATATTGACCCCGGACGGACATTCCATCCGGCAGCTTCCGCAGTTGATGCACCGGTTCATCACCGACTGTAATGCGTTTTCATAGAGCGTTTTGGTGTCAAACCGGCCGCTGACAAGCGCCCGCAGCAGATTGGCCTTGGCTTTTGGACTTGCCGCTTCCTCACGGGTGAATTTGTAGATCGGACACATGCGCGTGGCATGGGTCACGGTGGTGCACTTTGAACAGCCGTGGCATTTTTCCACCTCTTCCAGAAATCCGCCATTCCAGACCAGTTCATATTGCGCCAGACCATGCGCCCGATACGCACTGCCATAGCGCAGCGATTTCATCATCTGCTCCGGATCATGATGGGTGATGATCTCCGGATTCATCAGGCCTTCGGGATCCAGAATGTCCTTGATTTTCAGAAACAGCGGGTAAATTTCAGGATACTGTTTTTCAAGATATGCACTGCGCAGCCTGCCGTCGCCATGCTCGCCGGATACGGTCCCCCCCAGGGAATGCACCAGATCGCACAGACCATCCGCCAGGGTCTTCATCAGACGGATGTCCCGATCCTGTTTCAGGTTCAGAAGGGGCCGGGTGTGCAACAGGCCTTTGGCAATGTGACCATAGATGACAAACGGCACGCCCTGACGGTCCAGCAGATCATAAAGTCCTTTGAAATACGGCAGAAGCTGAGCAGTTGGAACGGCGGCATCCTCGATCAGGGCCAAAATTTTCCGTTCGCCCTTGAGCCGGTATAAAATCGGAACAGCCGCTTTTCGCACCGCCCAGAAACGGTCTTTCTGTTCCCGGGTGACCGCCAGGAATGATGCGTCCGAAAGATGGGCGTCATAAATCCGCTGTTGGGATTGCCTGGCCAGGTTTTCAGCCTCCTCACAGGTTGCCGCATCAAACTCGATCAACAGAATGGCCGCAACATCAGCCGGGATTTCCCGCTCAAGCGCCGGGCTGTTATCCCGGGCCAGCGTCAGCAGGGACCGGTCCATGATTTCAATTCCGGATGGCCCCATCGGCAGCAGGTATTGCATGGCTTCTGCCGCTGAAAAAAGATCGGAAAAAAACGCCACAACCAGAGAATCAAATGCCGGCTTCTCAATCAGCTTCAGTTGAAGCTGTGTGACCACGCCCAGCGTTCCCTCACTGCCTGTCAATACCCGACGCAAATCCAGTTGACCGTTTGCAACCATGCCACGCAGATTGTATCCGGCCGTGTTGCAGGGAACAGCGGGATACGCGTTTTCAATCATGACCCGGTTTTGTTCATACATATCCAGGACCTGTGTGAAACGGGACGGCAGGCTGTCACCGGGGGTATTTGAAATTTCCGAAAGGGTGGAAATGCTCCCGTCGCTCCAGACGATTTGCGCATCCAGAATATAATCCGAAACATTGCCGTATTTTACAGAATGGGCTCCGCTGGCGTTGGTTCCGGCCATGCCGCCGAATGTGGCGTACTCACCACTGGAAGGATCCGGCGGAAAAAACAGGCCGGAGCCGTTCAGTTGCGCCTCAAGCTCACCCAACCGGTATCCGGGTTGGCAGACAAAAAATTTTTCATTCCGATCGAGTGTGATCAGTCGATTCATGTATCGGGAAAAATCAATGACGATGCCGTGTCCCAATGCGGCGCCGCACAGGCCGCTTCCCGCACCACGAGAATGAATCGTCAGGCCGTTTGCCGCAGCAAACCGGACGGTTGCCACAACATCCCCGACATCGGCGGGATAGACGACTGCCGCAGGCTCGATGGAGAAAATGCTGCCGTCTGTTGACACCAGCCGGGTGTGGATCGGATCGTCAAACACATCACCGGTGATCCGATCCTGAAGCATATTGAATTTCAACTGTCGATTTCCTGTAGTTTAATGTAAAAATAGAAAAACAGAAGCCCAGAATTCAGTAGAAAATCGGTAAAATCATTTTCATATCTGGGGGCGAACCCATCGAAATGATTCATGATCGTTTAACGTAAAAATACAAAAAAGTGGTCTGTGGTCAGCGCAGGGCGGTCGGGCTGCCTTCCTGCGGCCCCTTCATCCTTCATCCTTCATCCTTCAGCCTTCATCCTTCATCCTTCATCCTTCATCCTTCAGCCTTCAGCCTTCAGCCTTCAGCCTTCAGCCTATAAACATTATTTCAACCGTCACGCCGGTAGTCAACCAAAATAAGCCAAATCAGGTCCCGAACCGGTCAGGATTAATCTGGTTGAATTCCATACGGTCTTGTGGCATGTTGACGGAAAGGGTTTAAAATTGAGAAACGGCGTCTCTCATCGGACAGAATATCAAAAGGAATAATGGACAAAGAAATGACAATTCATCCCATCCTTATTGTTGATGATGAAAAATCCCTGATACTCAGCATTCAGGCCGGATTTGAGTCCTTTCGTGACCGGTATCGTCTTTATACTGCGGAAAATGGAAAACAGGCCATCGAAATACTGAAGGCCAATCCCATCGATATTCTGGTAACCGATATCCGAATGCCGGAGATGGATGGCTTTGAGCTGATTGTTTACATGAATACGCATTATCCCACTGTGCCAATCATTGTCATGAGTGCTTACGGGACCCGGGAGATTGAATCCCGTTTGAACAACATTGGAATTGTGCGATTTCTCGACAAACCGGTTGCGTTTGAAAAACTGATTTCCAGCATCGAAGACGGTTTGACCCGCGGAACCCAAAGCGGTTCGATGACAGGCATTTCCGTCGGCAGCTTTCTTCAGTTGCTGGAAGTGGAAGAAAAGACATGTCTTCTGGATGTCCAGACCAATGGAAAAAAAGGCCTGTTTTATCTGAATCAGGGAAAGCTGTATGATGCCGTGTGCGGCAATCTGGTTGCAGAAGAAGCCGCAATCGAAATGATCATGTGGGAAGGGGTCAAACTTCAGTTCAAAAGCCTTCCGGATCGAAAGATCATCCGGCGCATCACGACCGATATCATGGCTATGTTGATGGAGGCATCCAGACGAAAGGACGAGATTAACGAACCCGAAGAAACCGAAAATTTTCCTCTGGATTTTCCGGTATCCGGAATAATCGACCACATTGATACCGATCAAATCAATCTGGATTCCCTCCCCAACATCCTTGACCCCTTACAGGGGGATAAACACACATTTGAAAAAATCCGGTTGCCGGATACCCATGAATCATTGTTGGGCAATGATCCGGATATATTTGAGCCCATCCCCCGTCTTTCCATAAAAAAAGTGAATGATCTCCTGAAAACAATGGCGCTGGAAATCAGCGGCGTTGTTTTTCTGGGCGTTTTTGACCGGGATGGTATCCGGATTGCCGATTTCCCATCCGCTTCTTCCCTGTCGGATGCTTTTCCCGCGCACATGACCACGCTGATGAATGCAGCTCAAAAGGCAGTCACCGCTCTGAAAGGCCGGGAACAAATTGAGGAACAAATCGTGCAGACCAGCCAATCCTGGATTCTCTGCCGGCCGCTGTCATCACTCTATTATCTTGGGATTATTGTAGAGAAACCTGCCATTCTGGGGAATATCCGGCTGGTTGCCGAAAAAAACAGTGACGCGCTCAAACGGCTGTTTCTGCCATGATCCGGGGATCAGCCCCATGAAAGGTAATATCCATCCATGTACGAAAATACCCCCTCCCCAGACCATCTGGATCATATTTTTTCCATATTCCGGCATGAATTGGGGAACACGGTCAACTCTCTCAAAATCACACTCGAAGTTCTTCTGAACAATTACGCGGGATTTTCCGATCAAAAACGCATCGAGTTTATTGAACGGTCCATGGAACAGGTCGATCGACAGCACCATCTTCTGGATAAAATGAAGGCGTATGCCCATGCCACCGTGGATGATATCCAGACCATTCCATTGCTGTCATTCTGGAATGAACTCATTCAGTTCATCCGCTCCAAAACCCATAAAACCCCGATTGCATTCAACCACCAGATTGCCGCGTCACATGTATTGATCAAAGCCAGCCTCTCCGCCACCCAGCAACTGCTGGACCATATTCTGAACAATGCCATCGATGCCCTTGAGGGAATCGACTCGCCTCAAATTGACATGGAAGCCAGTATATCAGGTGCTCACCTGATTCTTCATATACAGGATAATGGATCCGGAATTGTCCCGGATGTTCTGCCCAAAGTGGTTCTGCCGTTTTTTTCCACCCGCAGCGACCGGAATGGGATGGGACTGTCCATTGCAGGCAAACTGATGCATCAGATGGGTGGGCAGCTTTTAATCTCGTCAACACCGGGGAAGGGAGCTGTTGTGACACTTCAATTTCCAATCCTGCACAATCAGGCAAATATAAACTGAAATATTTTTATATAAGGAAACCGCCGCCTTGCTGACACAGGAAATCATCGCCTACAAAGATAATCTGGAGCGTGTACTGGACAATCTGAAAGAGGGAATCATTGCCCATGACCTCAATCGCCGGATCTTTTTTTTCAATCAGGCTGCGGAGAATATCACCGGTTACAGCAAATCGGATGTCATTGGGCAGGATTGTCATGTGGCCATGGGCGGCCCGTTTTGTGGAAACCGGTGTCAGTTCTGTGGGAATCAACCCGGCATTGCAGACAAAACCGGATATTCAACCTACATTCGAACCAGGCAGGGAGAATACCGCTGTATTGAAATGTGTATCACCGCCATAAACGATGAAATTGGCGAGCGGGTCGGCGTGGTGGCCTCATTTCGTGATGCCGACAATTGCCTCAACCTTCAGCTCGATGCTGAAAAAATTCAGGGATTTGGAGAAATCATCGGAAATGATGTCCGGATGCTGGATATATTTCAGCAGATTCGGAACGTCGCCCGATATGATTATCCTATTCACATTTCCGGAGAAACCGGAACAGGCAAGGAACTGGTTGCCGCAGCCATTCACTATGAAAGCAACCGAAAAAACGGACCATTTGTCCCCATCAACTGCGGCGCGCTTCCGGAGGGTCTGATTGAATCCGAACTGTTTGGTCATGTCAAGGGTGCGTTCACCGGTGCGGTCCGGGATAAAAAAGGCCGGTTTGAGCTGGCCGATGGCGGAACCATTTTTCTGGATGAAGTGGCGGAACTCAGCAAGCCGGTTCAGGCCAAGCTGCTGCGCTTTTTGCAGGAAGGAGAATTTGAAAAAGTGGGCGGTGAAAAAACCATTTCGGTCAATGTCCGCGTCACCAGCGCCACCAACAGGGATCTGAAACAGGCGGTGCAGCGCAATCAGTTCCGGGATGATCTGTACTATCGGCTGAATGTAATTCCCATTCATCTTCCGCCCCTGCGGGAGCGGAAAACCGATATTCCGCTTCTGATCGATCATTTTCTGTCCCAGGCAGGGAAACGTTACAATCAGCCGATACAGGGAATATCACAGGAAGCCATGTCCCGGTTGATGGCCTACAACTGGCCCGGCAATATCCGGGAGCTTCAGAATACCATTCAGTATGCCATCGTTCACCGGAAAAACAGCCGGATCGACGCCCATGATCTACCTTCCGAAATCCAGGCAGCGGCCGCCTGCAAAATGACCACGTCAAGAGGTCCCAGACAGAAACTGGATGCAAAAACCACCCTCGAGGCCCTTACAAAGACGGCCGGAAACAAATCCCGGGCTGCAACCATTCTGGGGGTGGGACGGGCAACCCTGTACCGGTTTCTGGAGGAACATCCCCAATTATGTCATCAATGGGAATGAATTGCCAATCCGCCGGCATTTACCCGGTCCCAGATATTCCCACAAACCAAGCTCACCCTGCTTTAGTTCGGCATAGCAGCAGGTTTTAATCCACGCGCCGGTATTGACATAGACTTTGCCATTTTTTTTAATAATTTCAGGATAATGGGTATGTGCCAGGATCACCATGTCAAACCCCCTTTCAAGCAATTGAAGCCCGACTTTTCGATACGCTTCCGGAACACTGGGTTTGATGCCGGTTTCAACACATTTCCGGCTGAGCCCGGAAAGCCATTCGCCCAACTGGATGCCGATGGTGGGGTGAAGGAGTTTGAAAAGTTTCTGATTTCGTCTGTTTCTGAGCATGTGAAATATCAGCGTATGGATTGCCCCGGTCTCGACATAACGGTCGCCATGAGACATCAGGAGCCGCTTTCCCTGAATGTCAATTTTCAGTTCCTCGCCATGCATCATCATTCCAAGCGTCCGGCTTAGAAATGGTCCCAGCGAAAAATCATGGTTCCCTGCCAGATAGTGAAGCCGGACCCCGGACTCGGCCAGATTTTTGAGTGCGTGAAGGATGTTGAAATAGTCTGAGCGGATCACATGGCGGTATTCAATCCAGAAGTCAAAAATATCACCCAGCAAAAACAAATGATCGATCCGGCCCTGAATCTCCTTCAGAAAGGCAATCAGGGCCTCTTCCCGGTTTTCTCCACCGGAAACGGGCAGGCCCAGGTGCACGTCAGACAAAAAAATGGCGGTGTCATGCGGCATGGTTGTCACGCACCCCCATTTGACGCAACACATAGTTCAAAATGCCGCCGTGCTTAAAGTAGGTCACTTCGATCGGAGAATCCAGCCGGGCCGTGACCTGAAACGAAATGACGGCGCCATCCTTCCGGGTCGCCGTGATATTCAGTGGCTTGCCCGGTGTCAGTCCTTCCGCAATTCCGGTGATGGTGATGGATTCGGTCCCGTCGATACCCAGTTGTTTCCGGCTGTCTCCGGCCAGAAACTGAAGGGGCAAAACACCCATGCAGACCAGATTGCTTCGATGAATCCGCTCGAAACTTTCGGCAATCACCGCCCGGACCCCCAAAAGAGCGGTTCCTTTTGCTGCCCAGTCCCGGGAACTTCCGGTGCCATATTCCCGTCCGGCAAAAATCACCAGAGGTGCGCCGCGTTTTTGATAAATGGTGGCGGCTTCATAAATGGTCCGGGTGTCATTTTCCGGCATCAGACGGGTATATCCACCGTCAACACCCGGCACCAGTTCATTTTTCAGACGAATGTTTGCAAAAGTGCCCCGGATCATGACTTCATGGTTTCCCCGCCGGGCCCCGTATGAATTGAAATTGTCCGGCGTCACACCCCGGGCAATCAGATACTGGCCCGCCGGCGTGTGGGCCGGGATGGAGCCTGCCGGAGAAATATGATCCGTGGTGACACTGTCCCCCAGAATCGCCAGCACCCGGGCGTTCCGTACATCCTGCGGGGGAATGACAACCGCGTCAATATCCTGAAAAAACGGGGGCTCCTGAATATAGGTTGATTGCGGATTCCACTCATACAGGGCGCCATCGGGAATTGGGAGGTTTTGCCAGGTATCGGACCCGTCAAAAACAGCGGCGTATTCAGTTGCGAACAGGTCGGGTTGAACATAACGGTCAATCATTTCCTGAATTTCGGAATCCAGTGGCCAGAGATCACGAAGGTAAACCGGGTTGCCATCCTTGCCCATGCCGACAGGCGCCTGACTCAGATCGATATCCACGACACCGGCCAGGGCAAATGCCACGACCAGCGCCGGCGATGCCAGAAAATTGGCCCGGGTCAGGGGATTGATCCGTCCTTCAAAATTGCGGTTGCCGCTCAGTACCGATGCCACCACCAGATCATGGTCCTGAACAGCCTGTGCAATGGCTTCCGGAAGCGGGCCGCTGTTCCCGATGCAGGTGGTGCAACCATAGGCGGCCAGATGAAAATTCAGTTTTTCCAGCCAGGTCAGCAGTCCGGACGCTTTCAGATACCGGATGGCGACCTTGGAACCCGGAGCCAGGCTGGTCTTGACCCAACAGGGCGTTTGAAGTCCGGCCGCCACCGCGTTTTTGGCCAGAAGCCCGGCTGCAATCAGGGCTGCGGGATTGGAGGTGTTGGTACAACTGGTGATGGCCGCGATCACCACCGTCCCATGATTGATCCGTATCTGCCGGCCGTTCAATTGAATGGCAACCCCCTGTTGGCCATCCACATCACAGACAGACCATTTGTTGTCCGGTGAGGGAATCGCGCCACCTTCCTGTTCCCAAACCGGTTTGGCGATAGGGTTGTGTTCTTCCGATCCATCTTCGCAGAATTGCCCAAAGGACTGGCGACAAACAGATTTCAACCGGTTAAGCGGCGCGCGGTCCTGGGGACGTTTGGGCCCGGCCAGACAGGTGACAACATGTCCCAAGTCCAGCTCGACCACATCATCATAAATTGGATCGGAGGCAGTATCCTCCCGAAACAGTTTCTGGGTTTTGCAGTAGGTCTCCACCAGACTGACCAACTGGGGATTTCTTCCGGTCAGTTTCAGATAGTGAATGGTCTTGTCATCGACCGGAAAAAATCCCATGGTGGCGCCGTATTCCGGCGACATGTTGGCAATGGTTGCCCGATCCTCGACACGGAGAGTGGACAGGCCCGGACCAAAAAACTCCACAAATTTTCCGACCACACCTTTTTTGCGAAGCAACTCCGTAATGGTCAGCACCAGGTCGGTTGCGGTTATTCCCGGCCCCAGACTGCCTGCCAGGCGGACCCCAACCACTCCGGGGGTCAGCAGATAATACGGGCTGCCCAGCATGACCGCCTCGGCCTCGATACCCCCGACCCCCCAACCCAGGACACCCAGTCCATTGATCATGGTGGTGTGGGAGTCCAGCCCGACAAGGGTATCGGGAAAAACCAGTTTTTCCCGGTTCCGTTCCCGGACACAGACGACCCGTCCCAGATATTCCAGATTGACCTGATGGCAAATACCGGTAGCCGGCGGGACAACCCGAAAATTGCCAAAACTTTTCTGGCCCCATCGCAAAAATGCATAGCGTTCCAGGTTCCGTTCATAATCCCTTTCACTGTTCTTTTCCAGCGCATCTGCGGTCCCGTAATAATCCACCTGCACCGAGTGATCGATCACCAGCTCCGCCGGGATGACCGGATTGATTTCAAGGGGTGTACCATAAAGTCGCTGAGCCGCATCCCGCATTGCCGCCATATCCACAACCGCGGGCACGCCGGTAAAATCCTGAAGCAGAACCCGGGCCGGAAACAGGGGCAGCTCGGCCGGTTTCGTGTTTTCGGATCTTTGGGCCAGCCGTTTAATATCATCAGCCGTGATGATGAATCCATCCTCATGCCGCAGCAGATTTTCCAGCAGGATTCTCATGCTGTAGGGCATGCGTTCCAGTTGAAAGGGAAGGGTGTCGGACAATGCCGGCAGGCTGTAGTAGATCAGATCACCCGTATCTGTGGAAAGAGATCTTTTGGTATTCAACGAATTCAAATATTCTGGCATGGAATTCCTCCTTTGAGGTAATGGGCTTTGGGCTTGGGGCTATGGGCCTTTGGGCTGTGGACCATGGTATTGGAATTTGAGCGGTGCGTATCCGGAAGCGACCTGACAGCGTTGCTGAAACCGGTGTCGGTCTCAATAATGAGAAAAAGCATCGGTACCGACGCCCATACCGGAGCGGTTTCGTTACATTTCATCCGAATCCATCACCAGGTAGATTTATATGAAAATTTCATTCTTTTCACAATATCAAAGGTGTTTGAATGAATCCGGACCGCTTCTGTTTTCTGGAGTGTTTTCTTATTGACATCAAAAAACAAGTTGTTTATAGGTTCCAACTTAATTGTATAAATAAGGGATTTGACAATTTTGCATGTCCCGTCAATTATATAACAACAGGCAGGGGCGTTTATATCTTATGGATTTCAAACAGTTGCTTCAAAAGCACAAACGCGCAATTCTTAATCAATGGTTTGATCTGCTTGTTGAATCATATCCCTCTGACACCGCCACCTTTATCAAATCCCAGAAAGATCCATTTCACAACCCGGTCGGAGATACAGCCCGGAAAGGCCTGGAAGCCATTTATGAAGGGATTGTCGAAAGCGCCGATCCAGAAACATTAACCGCGTTTCTGGATCCCATCATCCGCATTCGCGCCATTCAAAATTTTTCACCCGCCCAGGCTGTCTCATTCATCCTTCAACTGAAATCCCTGCTTCAGCACCACTTTGAAAAAGATCTGACCGATGCGAATCTGCGTCGGGAATATGATCCGGTTGCAACCCGTATTGATAATCTTTGCCTTCTGGCCTTCAATCTGTATATGCAGTGCAGAGAAACACTGTACCAGATACAGGCCGATGAAATCAGGAACCGGACATTCAAGGTGCTGAAGCGGTCCGGCCTGCTGAAGGACGCCGATGACCCGATCGGCTCCGTACCGTCGTAGGGGATCGGGACACCTGTTGGCGCGCAAAGGGTGTTCTTTAACATGTTGTGAGCGTTATGGATTTTTTCAGGATGAAAATAGCAGATTGTCATAACCGTTTCTTTTTTTCAATGAAGCACCTCTTCGATAACTTCCTTTATGTCGAAGAGCCCAAGAGCGAGGTAATGGTCAATGAATGTCAACTACATGTATTCCCTCCTGGCAGTTGTTGTTCTGTTTTTACTGTCCTATCTGGGTGTAAAGGCAGTCGGGCTTGAAATTCTGTTTGGAATTTTCTTCCCCTATCTGGCCCTGATCACGTTTATAGGCGGTGTGATTTACCGCGTGATGGACTGGGCCAAATCCTATGTACCATTTTGCATTCCCACAACCTGCGGACAGCAAAAATCGCTGCCATGGATCACACCCAACAAAATCGACAACCCCTTTACGCCCGGCGCAACCGCCGTACGCATGTTTTTGGAGGTTGTTTTTTTTCGTTCTCTTTTCCGGAATACCCGGAATGCCATCCGGGAAGGCAAGCTGACCCACGAGTGGGAAATCTGGCTGTGGCTTGCGGCACTGGCCTTCCATTATTCCTTTCTCACCGTGATCATCCGTCACATCCGCCTGTTCACCGAACCCGTTCCCTTTGTCATTCAACTGATCGAAACGGTTGACAGCTTTTTCCGGTTCGAGATTCTGACCGATGTGATTCAGTTTGGCCTGCCTGCCGTGTTCATGTCGGGCCTGGTTCTTCTGGCTGCCGTAACCTTCCTGTTTGTAAGACGCATTCTGGCGCCCCATGTCCGATACATATCCCTGGCCGCCGATTATTTTCCGCTCATTCTGATTTTTGGAATTGCCTTCAGCGGTATTTTCATGCGGTATGTGTCAAAAGTCAATATCAAGGCGGCAAAAGAACTGACCATGGGTCTGGTCACGCTCCATCCGACCATTCCGGATGGCATCGCGCCCATTTTTTATGTTCATCTCTTTTTTGTCAGTGTTCTGCTGGCCTATTTCCCCTTCAGCAAGCTGATGCACATGGCTGGTATCTTTCTCAGTCCGACCCGAAATCTTCCCGCGAACACGCGGGCCAAACGTCATATCAATCCATGGAACTACCCGGTTGAAGTTCATACATATGAAGAGTATGAAGATGATTTCCGGGAAAAAATGATAGAGGCTGGACTGCCAGTGGAAAAGGAGTAACGCATGTCAGACTTACCCAAACCAAACGAATTTATCGATAGAATTGAGCGTTCGATTCCCCGGACTGGATGGATGGATACGCCTGTTGATATCCGGAAAGGAATGTACTGCTACGCCGCCAACCCCAAAAGCGTAGAATACGTTCATCTGCCCAATGCCCATGCCTGGAATCCGGTGGAAGACGACTGGCATCTGCCGGAGAACTGGAAGGAAATCATTCATGAGGGCTTCAAGACCCGTCTGGAACGGTTTCGCTCCTTCAAGGTTTTCATGGACATTTGTGTGCGATGCGGGGCCTGCGCAGACAAATGCCATTTTTTCATTGGCACCGGCGACCCCAAAAACATGCCGGTCCTGCGCGCCGAACTGCTGAGGTCGGTGTATCGGAATGATTTCACCACAGTCGGAAAAATATTGGGCAAGGTTGCCGGAGCCAGACCACTCACAATGGACGTGCTGAAAGAGTGGTGGTACTATTTTTTTCAGTGCACCGAATGCCGGCGATGCTCGGTTTTCTGCCCCTATGGCATCGACACGGCTGAAATCACGATCATGGCCCGGGAGCTTTTCAATCTGATCGGCCTCAATATCGACTGGATTGCGACACCGGTTGCCAACTGCTACCGGATGGGCAACCATTTGGGAATTCAGCCGCATGCGTTCAAGGACATGCTGGATTTTTTTGTCGATGACATCGAGGAAATTGTCGGCATCCGGGCGGAACCCAATTTCAACCAGAAGGGTGCTGACATTCTCTTCATCACC
The DNA here is from genome assembly GCA_050179135.1 of Desulfatirhabdiaceae bacterium. GTDB lineage: Bacteria > Desulfobacterota > Desulfobacteria > Desulfobacterales > Desulfatirhabdiaceae > UBA4064. Next base: position 46,328 of record JBFXFK010000003.1, read on the forward strand.
CCATCCGGGGACGTGTTTGCAGATCCCGGAACCTACACCTGCATGGGGTATCTGATTCTGTTTCACTATCTGAAGGAAAAATATGGTCTCAGCGTCACCTGGAGCACCTATGCCTCGGAAGGTGGCAATTTTGGTTTTTTTACCTCCCACGAGATGATGAAGCGGCTGAATTCCAAAATGTATGCCGAAGCCAAACGGCTTGGGGTCAAATGGATTCTGGGTGGTGAATGCGGCCATATGTGGCGGGTCATCAACCAGTATATGGATACCATGAACGGCCCGGCAGATTTTCTGGAAGTACCGGTCAACCCCATTACCGGAACCCGGTTTGAAAACGCCAAGTCAACCAAAATGGTTCATATTTCGGAATTCACGGCGGACCTGATCAAACATGGCAAACTGGATCTCGATATCAGCCGGAATGACAATCTGAAACTTACCTATCATGATTCCTGCAATCCGGCCCGGGGCATGGGACTTCTGGATGAACCCCGGTATGTCATTCAAAATGTGGCCCGTCATTTTTATGATATGCCAGCCAACACCATTCGCGAGCAGACCTTCTGCTGCGGCAGCGGCTCGGGTTTGAATGCCGGTGAAAACATGGAGCTTCGACTCGCCGGCGGCCTGCCCCGATCCATGGCCGTCAAGCATGTTCATGACAAATATGGCGTCAATATGCTGGCGACCATCTGCGCCATCGACCGCGCCGCACTTCCCACCCTGATGGATTATTATCTGCCGGATGTCCGTGTCACCGGTGTCACCGAGCTGGTGGCCAATGCCCTGATCCTGCCCGGAGAAGGCGAGCGAACCACAAACCTGCGCGGTGAGCCCCTGCCAGGAATGGAGGAGGATGAATAATGAATGATCGAAAATATATTCTAACCGGACTGGCCATTTTTATTGTCATCGTGACATTTCCATTCTGGTACAATCTGGGCAAGGCTGCTCCCGCTCCTGAAATCAAGCTGACCGAAAAGGCCAAGGCCGCCAAAACCTGTGTCATGCCCACATCCTATATGCGGGCCGAACACATGCAGCTTCTGGACCTGTGGCGGCATAATGTCGTGCGGAACGCGGAACGGGTATTCGTCAACGCGGAAGGCAAGGAATTCGACATGAGCCTGTCCAATACCTGCCTGGACTGCCACTCCAACAAGGCCGATTTCTGTGACAAATGTCATGATTATTCTTCGGTCAGACCCTACTGCTGGGATTGCCATATCGAAAATCCGAAGGAGGCAAAGTAATGGAAAACAGCAGAAGACGTTTTTTGGAAATGCTGGGAATTGCGGCGGTAGCCGCCGGAACCCAGCCGGTATGGAATGCCTTTGCTGCGGAGCACGGATCGGCAACAGCCCAGCCTTCGGTCAAAAAAGGACCGAATGAACTGAAGGCCAAACAGTGGGCCATGGTGATCGATACCCGAAAAATAGAAAAGGCATCGGATCTCGAACCCATTATCGAAGCCTGCCACAAACTCCACAATGTGCCTCATTTCGAAAACAAACATCATGAAATCAAATGGATATGGGAAGAAGAATACATTCATGCTTTCCCGTCCGATCCCAACCGGTTTCTGGATGAGCGGGTCAATCATCTGCCGTTTCTGGTCCTGTGCAACCATTGTGAAAATCCGCCCTGTGTCCGGGCCTGCCCCACCAAGGCTACGTTCAAGCGGGAGAGTGACGGCATTGTCATGATGGATTTTCATCGGTGCATCGGTTGCCGGTTCTGTATGGCCGCCTGCCCGTATGGCGCCAGAAGTTTCAATTTTCGGGATCCCCGTCCGTTCATCAAGGAAACCAACAAGGAGTTTCCCACCCGGATGAAAGGTGTTGTGGAAAAATGCCAGTTCTGTACAGAACGGCTGGCAGTCGGGTTGCAGCCCGCCTGTGTCGAGGCTTCAAACGGCATTCTGACTTTCGGAGACCTGTATGATGAAGAATCCGATGTCCGAAAGCTTTTGAAAGAAAATTTCTCCATTCGACGTAAACAGAACCTGGGCACAGAACCTTCTGTTTACTATATCGTATGAGGTGGCCATGTTAGAACTCGCAATCAAAGGCAGCAAGAAATTCTATGGATGGATCATCGCACTTCTGGCAATTGTCGGAATGGGCTTTGGCATTTATCTGATGCAGCTCGGTTTCGGCCTCGGTATCACCGGGATGAGCCGGGATGTATCCTGGGGCTTTTATATTGCCCAGTTCACCTTTCTGGTCGGCGTTGCCGCCGGAGGCGTCATGGTTGTGACGCCCTACTATCTGCATAACTACAAGGCATTTGGAAAGATCACCATTCTGGGTGAATTTCTGGCCATTGCCGCCATTTCCATGTGTCTGATGTTCATTCTGGTGGACTTGGGCCAGCCCATGCGCATGTTCAATGTGCTCCTCTATCCCACGCCCAACTCGGTGCTGTTCTGGGACATGATCGTGTTGAACGGCTATCTCTTTTTGAATATCGTGATCGGATGGAATGTTCTGGAAGCCGAGCGCAACGGCACCCATTATCCCATGTGGATCAAGCCGCTCATTTATCTGTCCATTCCCTGGGCTGTCGGCATTCATACGGTTACAGCGTTTCTGTACTGCGGCCTTCCAGGCAGAGGGTTCTGGCTGACCGCCATTCTGGCGCCCCGGTTTCTGGCATCCGCATTTGCCGCCGGCCCCGCCCTGCTGATTCTGTTGTGCCTGATCATCCGCAAGGTCACCAACTTCGATCCGGGCAAGGAGCAGATTCAGTCCCTTGCAAAGATTGTGGCCTATGCCATCTGTCTGAATGTATTCTTTTTTCTGTGTGAAGTTTTCGTTGTCTTCTACAGCCAGATCCCGGAGCACATGGACCATCTGAAATATCTCTTCTTCGGATTTCACGGTCATGACAGCCTGGTCGGCTGGATGTGGTCATCCATGGCGTTGATGCTGGTCGGAATCATTCTGCTTGTCAATCCCTTCACCCGTAAAAATGAAACCACTCTGGCAGTCGGCTGCGGGGTCATCTTTATCGGAACCTGGATCGACAAAGGTCTGGGCATGATCTCCGGCGGTTTTGTTCCCTCTCCGCTGCATCATGTCACTGAATATGCACCAACGCTACCGGAAATCGGTATCACCCTGGCGGTCTGGGCAGCCGGCTTTTTGATCCTGACCATTTTCTATAAAATGGCAATCGGGGTCAAGGAAGAAGTCCGGGGGTAAACTGAAAGGATGAAGGATGAAAGATGAAAGGTGAAAGATTTTTTCCCTGACATCCGACTTCCGGTCTCGGACATCTGACCTCAGAATTTTTCTCATATCATCCCCCCTGAGATATGAGAATGAAAAGGCGTCTTTTTCACCAAAGACGCCTTTTCCATTTGTTAACAGGATGATTTTCTGAGGAACTGTTCATTTTTTTGGCAGAATCTCTCCCCGAATCAAAATAACATTTACCGTTTTCAACTCAAAACTCAAAACCCAGCACTCAAAACTTTTTTCACGGAGACCCCATGAAAACAAAATCGACACCTGTTAGTGTTTTCCTTTTATTGATGTTGGTAACGATCAGTTGGGCAATCCCGGTGCCGGATACCGGTCAGACAACATGCTTTGATGATATCGGAAACATGATCTCATGTCCAACCGAAGGCCAGGATTTTTATGGCCAGGACGCCAATCTGGTCATCAACCCGCCATCCTATACCAAACTGGATATTGATGGAAATCCCCTGCCCACAACATCCGAGTCCTGGAGCATGGTCAAAGACAATGTCACGGGTCTGGTCTGGGAAGTCAAAACCAACCGGGATGATGTTTCAAATTATAATGATCCCCATGATGCAGACAACACGTACACCTGGTATGACAGCAACCCGGTTACCAATGGCGGCAATGCCGGAACGCCCGGGGACGGCACAGACACCGAAGATTTTATCCGCGCACTGAATGATTCCAGTTATGGGGGATATTCGGACTGGCGGCTGCCGACAGACACGGAGCTGGCCGATATCGTTGACTACAGCATCCCCTACCCGGGCCCGGCCATCGATACCCGATATTTTCCCAATACGGCAGCGTCTTGGTACTGGACCGCTGCCACCCTGGACCAATGGACCGAAAACGCATGGCTGGTTCATTTTGACTACAGTTATGTCCATGCCTACCTCAAGTCCAATAGTCTGTATGTCCGGGCCGTTCGAGGCGGACAGGGCGCCGAAGCGACGTATCGGGACAACGGCGATGGCACAGTCACCGATACCAAAACCGGCCTGACCTGGCAGCAGACCGCTGTTTCCGGCAAAACATGGGCCGAAGCACTGACCTATTGCGAGAATTTGACCCTTGGCGGTCAAACAGACTGGCGCCTGCCTGGCATCAAGGAATTACGAAGCCTGATTGATACCAGCCGACATGACCCGGCAATCAATTCCACTCACTTCCCGGATGCCGCGGCGTCCTGGTATTGGTCCGGCACCACCTGCGCCTCTCATCCCCAGGATGCATGGGTTGTCAATTTCTATTTCGGGGATGTGGATGGTTTTGTCAAAACAGACGGCATTTTTGTCAGAGCGGTTCGGGGCGGGCAGGTCGGATCAGACCCCGGCATGGTTCAGACATCTCTCCAGGCTGATCAGGTTGCGGATCTGGTGATCAATTCCACCAACCGTCATGGTGATTCACCGGTTTATGAATGGCTCCTTTTCACTGCCACAGTTGCCGGCCAACCGGTTCCGGTGTATCTGATTTCCGATATCGGCATTTTTGAGCTGAATCTGGTTCTGCCAGATCTGTATGAATACACATTTACCTGTGATGCGGACGATGTGACACTCATTGCCAGAATGCCCCTGTCTGATCTGGGGTTGACCAGTGGAGACATGTTCACGTATGCTTATGCGTATGAAAATCCCGATGGCGGTATCATCATTGACAACGTGGTTTTCATAACAGTCCAATAATCACAATAATGAAAATGAAAAACAGACAACATGGTACATGCACATCAGGTTCAGAAAGCCGTAACGCCATTGTCGGAGCGATCCACCCGATATCCATCGTACTTTTTGGGTCGGTTGCCGTAAACGATGCCGGCAATGACCTGGATATGATGATTGTGATGGATGAAAATTACGGGTCTGTTCCGGAAACCCAAATGGCGGTACATCGATGTCTGGCATCGTGTTACAGGCAATTTGCCGTTGATCCTTTTGTCGTTACCTGCGATGCATTGAGTCGGGTATCTTCACAAAAAAGCCCGTTTTTGAGAACCATTGTCAGGGAAGGGAGGCTCGTGTATATGAAGGATGCCGATCGGGAATGGATGCGTCAGGCGCAGGAAGAGCTGGATACGGCAGATTATCTTTTCAGGGGAAAGTATTACAAAGGCTGCTGAAAAAGGGATGGGAACTGGAAAAAACGCACAGTATCACCCGCCTGGTTGCCTTGAGCCGGGAATTCCGGATCCGGATCGGCTTGACGGATGAAGACATCGTTTTCATGGACAGTATCTGCAGGGGACGTTATCCGGCGGAAGAAGGATTGCTTCCCTTCCGGGAGCAATCTGCCCTGGATGCGGAAAAGGCAATTCATATTGCCGGAAAAATCGTCAAATCCCCAAAAGGCCAAAAACTGAACCCGAATGCATGACAGCATATTCGGGTTCATCATCTCGATTTTTTTCATTTAATTGTTTTCTGTAGCCCGGTCAATTCATTTGGTCCTTTATCTCCAGGTCCAGGAATGTCATCTGACGGGGCTGGCTGGCCTCGGCAAGCTCTGTCAGCCCGATCGGGCGATTCAACCAGTATTTCAATTGTTTCCGCCCAATCGTCCGCTGTTTTCTGATCCATCCCAGCCGGGTATAAAATGGATTTTTACAGACGGCCTCACCCGCATACCAGACCCGGTGTCGAATCAGCTCATCCACAGGACACAGCGGTGCTGAGCAGCGTTCAAAATGCCTGCATCTATCCATCCGATTTTCCACCTTATTATTTCAAATCAAAATATGTTGTAACCAAAAGACATGAATTGGCTCTTTAATCATGGAGACAATTTTTCCAAGTTGTCGCTTTCCAGATAATGATTTTGGGTGCGTTATCGGTCGGGGATGGCCTAAAATGGCCTATCCCCTCCCTGCTGCCTTCCCAAAATCATTATCTGAAAAGCTATATGAACGAGTTGATGTGTCGAGTCAATTTTTTTCCAATCGTGATAATCCGGAGCCTTTATGAAAAATCTCACCAGAAGACAATTTCTGAAAACCGGCGCCATATCCGCAGCCGTTGCGGCAGCAGCTCCAATTCCAGAGATTCATGCATCCCAATCCCGAATTGACAACCACCTGGCAACCCTGATCGATATATCCCGATGCATTGGATGCGAGGCATGTGTGGATGCCTGTCAGGAAAGCAACCGGGACAAATTTCCCAAACCGGTGAAGCCTTTTCCCGCGATGCTGCCATCCCGGGTCCCGGTGGAAGACTGGTCCGATAAACAGGATGTGCGGGATCGCCTGACGCCATACAACTGGCTGTTCATCCAGCATGCCGTTGTTCGGAAGGACGGCCAGGAAATGGAACTGACCATCCCCCGACGCTGCATGCACTGTGTCAATCCGCCCTGTGTCAAGTTGTGCCCCTGGGGTTCTGCGGTTCAATATCCAAACGGCATCTCCCAAATCGATCCGGAATTGTGCCTGGGCGGCGCCAAATGCAAGTCCGTCTGCCCCTGGAAAATCCCCCAAAGGCAGACCGGGGCAGGCCTGTATCTGGATATTCTGCCGTCTCTGGCTGGAAACGGCCTGATGAACAAATGTGACCGCTGTTATAACCGGATTGCGGATGGCAAACTTCCGGCATGTATCGAGGCCTGTCCGGAGCAGGTGCAGACCATCGGCCCCCGATCCGATATCATTCGTCAGGCCCATGAACTGGCCGATTCCATGAACGGATACATTTATGGAGAGACCGAAAACGGCGGCACCAACAGCATTTATGTATCCCCGGTTCCATTCGAGGAGCTGAACCGTTCCATTGATAAAAAAACAGGTCAGGGGCGTCCCCATCTCAAACCCGTTACAGACCAGATGGATCAGGCCAACAATCTGGCAGCGGCATTTTTGATTGCGCCCATTGCCGGTATTGCATCTGCCATTGGACGTTTCTATAAACTGGCCAAAAAACAATCACACGGAGAGATATCATGATCCCTTCCGGCATGCCGGATTCCGGCAAAAGTGCACATTGGACGTATCGGATTGTTCTGTTTTTTCTGGCATTGACCGGGTTTGCCCAAATGCCGATTTTCAAACGCTACTATATTGCCGACATCCCTGGATTGGGCTGGCTGGATCAGTTTTATGTGACACATTTTATGCATTATCTGGCGGCTGTTTTTCTTATCGGCCTTGTGTGTTATCATATGACCGCTTATATTCTCTTGTATCGGAAACAGTTTCGAATCACCACTGCGGGCTATGTTCGCGGATTCGTCCTGGCCGGACTGTTGGTGACCGGAATTCTGATGATGATAAAAAATTTTCCGGGCTACGGCTATCCGCCGGCACTGATCATAACACTGGATGTGGCTCACATTGTTTTTACGGTCACGTTTCTGGCTGCATCCACTTGGGCCCTGGCCGGCAAACAAAAATGGCTTGTAAAAGTTTCCTGAACCGGCTTAACATACAAGGAGGTACAAACACATGAAAGAAATTATCATTATGCTGGCAGTCGTTGGTGTCTGGTTTCTGCTTCAGGCCTATATTCTGCCCAAACTGGGGATTTCCACCTGACTGAAAAATTCCTGTCAGGTGACAGAAAAAAAACAGCATGTCGATTTCCCAAAATCCACGGACTCCAAATGATGATGACACGGAACTGATCATCCAGATCAATTCCGGAAGGACAGACCTGTTTCCGGAACTGGTTCGGCGGTATGAGCAAAAGCTGTATAATTTTGGAATTCGAATGTGCCGGGACGTCCAGGATGCCGAGGACATGGTTCAGGATACCTTTCTGAACGTGTTCCGGTATCTGAAGGACTTCCGGTTTGAAAGCCGCTTCAAAAACTGGCTGTACCGGGTAGCCACCCGAACCTGTCTGAAAAAGAAACGAAAATCCCTGTATGCGCCTGAAGAAGAATTGTCCCTGGATGATTTTTTGCCCGGGGAAGAGGCGGCCATTCCTGCCCGCGTTCCGGACTGGGCCGCGGCCCCTCTGGATCAGTTGCTCAATGAAGAACTGGGCAACCGCCTGAGACAGGCGGTTTATGAACTGCCGGAATCATACCGGCTGGTTCTGGTGCTTCGGGACATGGAAGGATTCAGCACATCGGAAACCGCCCGGATACTGAATTTGTCCGAATCCAATATCAAGGTCAGGCTCCATCGGGCCAGGCTGTTTGTCCGGCAAAAACTGACGGATTATTTCGATCATGAGCCATACACCCCATCATCCCCATCATTGTCTTGCCCAGTTTGAAAAACTGTCCGAATATCTGGACCGGGATCTGGATGAGCTGACCTGCCAGGATATCGAACGACATGCCAAAGACTGTATTGCCTGTCGTGTCTGCCTGGAAACTCTCAAACAGACGGTTATGCTGTGCCACAGCATCAACCATGATGAAAAGCCGGTTCCGCCGGATTTTGCAATTCGCCTGAAAGAAACAATTAAAGCATTGTGCCGGGATACAGGGTAGGGGGCGGATCATCCGCAATATCGAAAGAAAATATAAAAAACACAAATCAGGAGATGATCATGAAAACGATACAAAGTGTCACACGCATGTTGATCCTGATTGTGCTGATGGGGACAGGTATTGCCAATGCCCATGTACCCTACATTGAAAAATTGGATTATTCCGGATCCCGGCCGTTTATCGTCAGAAACACCATCGAACAGTCCATTGCCCTGTATGCCTGGCTGGAAACCGACGGGGTCAACCCTTCAACCGATGTGGATGTGGCGCGCTTTGAAATTGAGGGCCCGGTCCGTTTTTTTGGTGAACTGATTGTACCGGTATGTGTTTCGACAATCGATTTTGCCCCCTGGTTTTTGCTGGCCGGTCCGGGACTGCCTCTACCGGATGTCCTGCTGCCCTTCGAACTCCCGGATGGCTATGGCGCCATGGTCATGCCCAATGTGACTCCGGGCGAGGCCCGGGAAACCTTTTATGAGCCATTTGGTGGAAAATCCTATTACAGCGGCCCGGTTCTGGATATCGAACTGGAAATTCCGGGTGTGTATTATGTGTATTACTGGGATCCGTATCAGGTCGGCGGCGATTATGTGGGCGTTCTGGGACGGGAAGAAATCTGGAACCCCAAAGATATTGCCAGGGGACTGTACTATACCCCCTACATTCGGAATGACAGGGAACTGCATGGGGAGTGTGTGGCGCCCTGACACATTATTCCGTCTCCCCCATCCAGTTCATGGTTCGCAACACCGCTTTCTGCCAGAATGCATACAGATTCTGACGCCTTTCCGGGTTCATCTGCGGACGGAAGGTCTGATCGATTTTTCGAAGTCCCGTTATCTGTTCCCGTTTCCACAGCCCCACCGCTATTCCGGCCAGACAGGCCGCACCCAGCGCCGATGATTCGATCACCTGCGGGCGTTCGACAACCACATTCAAAATATCCGCCTGAAACTGCATCAGCACGTTATTCATGCAGGCGCCGCCATCTACCTGCAGGGTGCTGAGGCAGATTCCGGAATCTTTCTGCATGGCATCCAGTACATCCCGGGTCTGAAAGGCCAGTGACTCCAGCGTGGCCTTGACCAGATCCTCCCTTCCGGTATCCCGTGTCAGTCCGAAAATGGCGCCTCTGGCATACATGTCCCAATAAGGTGCGCCCAAGCCGACAAATGCCGGGACCACAAACACGCCATCCCGGTTTTCGGCCTCTCTGGCCAGACTTTCGGATTCCGGTGCGGACCCGATGATTTTCAACCCGTCCCGCAGCCATTGAATGGCGGCCCCGGCGATGAACACACTGCCTTCCAGGGCATAGCTGATATGGCCATCGATTCCCCAGGCAATGGTGGTCAACAGTCCGGACTGGCTGACGCACAAATTGTCTCCGGTGTTCATCAGCAAAAAACATCCGGTGCCATAGGTGTTTTTGGCCATGCCGGCTCCCAGACAGGCCTGCCCGAACAGGGCTGCCTGCTGATCCCCGGCCACACCGGTGATGGGAATTTGGGCACCCCCGACCGTCACGCAGCCATAATACCCCGATGAATCCTGAACCGCAGGCAGCATCGAAACCGGAATATCCATGGCCTTCAAAAGCGTTTCATCCCATTGCCGCGTGTGAATGTTGTACAGCAGGGTTCGGGAGGCATTTGAATAATCCGTGGCATGAACCCTTTTGCCGGTCAGCATCCAGATCAGCCAGGTATCGACCGTTCCAAACAGCAGTTCCCCTTTTTCCGCTTTTTGTCGGGCCCCGGGCACCGTATCCAGTATCCACTGGATTTTGGGGCCAGAAAAATACGCGTCGATGACCAGGCCGGTGGTGTTTCGCACATGATCGACAAGGCCCCGGGCTTTCAGGGATTCACAGATGGCGGCGGTTCGTCTGTCCTGCCAGACAATGGCGTTGCAGACCGGTATTCCGGTGGATTTATCCCAGACAATCGTGGTTTCCCGCTGGTTGGATATGCCGATGGCCGCAATTTCGGCGGGTGAAATCCGGTGCGTATGAACAATCTGTTCAAATACGGCCCACTGGGTATTCCAGATTTCCAGGGGATCATGCTCCACCCATCCGGGCCGGGGAAAATGCTGGGTGAATTCCTTCTGGGCAATGCCAAGAATATCACCCTGACGGTTGAAGAGAACCGCGCGGGAACTGGTGGTTCCCTGGTCCAGCGCAATGATGTATGACGGTGTCATTGTTAACCTTCTCCTTTTTTTCCGGGTTGCTGAGCCGGCCGCAGCCTGCCGATGGAGCATAGAATCCCCGCAATACACAGCAGACAGAAACACGCCAGGCCGACCCGCATGGTCAGAAGAAAATCGGCCTGGGTTTCACCGGTCACCGAATGCCCTTTCATAAAGACAGACAGCAGCACGGTGATAATGGTCATGCTGGTCATCATGCCCAGTGTCCGCATGCTGGCCACCAGTCCGGAGGCCACACCCAGATGTCTGGCAGCCACACTTCCCATAATAACACTCATGTTGGGAGAAGAAAACAGGGCAAAACCGGTTCCCAGCAGCAGGAAAATGGTAACCAGAAGCGCCAATGGGGTGGATGGAGATATGGAAACGCTGATACCCAGCCCCAATGCACACAGGGCCATGCCGGCCGTAGCCACCCATGCCGCCGGATACCGGTCGGCAAGCCGTCCGCACAGGGGTGAAAACACGGCCTGGGCAACCGGCTGAAGAATCAGCAGGGTGCCTGTCTGCTGAGGGGTCATTCCCTTGACAAACTGCAGATAGAGGCTGAAAAAAAATGTCACCCCGAAAGTTGCGGCATAATTGAGAAGGGCGGCCAGACTGCTGAGCGCAAACACCCGGTTGTGTTGCAGCAGACCGATATTCAATACCGGATGGTCAGTCCCGGCCTCCACAACCGCAAAGATGACAAGACCGGCCAAACCGGCTATCAGAAAGCCCCATGATCCCCTGCCATGTCCCAGATTGGCGGCGCCAAAGACCAACAGAATAATGGCAATGGCATAAACCAGACTGCCCTTCCAGTCAAACGGTTCTCCTTTTGCATCGGCCCATTCCCCACGCAGTTTCCAACTGACCAGAATAAAACTGGCAACACCCAGCGGAATGCTGAGATAAAACAGGGAGCGCCATCCAAGGGCCGTGATCAGTGCCCCGCCGATGAAGGGACCGCAGGAAAGGCCGGCATATACACAGGCCACGGTTATTCCCAGTGCCCTGCCCCGCTGTTCGGGCGGAAAAACCGATACCACAATGGCCATTCCGGTCGAGGCGATCATGGCCCCGCCAATCCCCTGCAGAAACCGGAATCCGATAACGGCCTGAATGGACCATGCCTGGGCAAGCAGTCCGCCCGTGATGGTAAAAACCGCAATGCCGAAATGAAAAATGCGCCGACGTCCATGAATATCCCCAAGGCGCCCCATGGTCAGCAGAAATATGGAAACAGACAGCATATAGGCGGTTTCCACCAGCCCCAGTTGAATGGCGCTGGCGCCCAGTTCCCTTCCGATCGACGGCAGGGCCACCCCGACGCCGGACAGCATGAACGGCATCAGAAACGAGGCGCTGCAGACTGCAAACAGGGTGGCGCCCCGGGAAACAGGGGGGTCGGGAGGATTGTTGGTCTTCTTGTCATATGAAGGATTTACACCTGTTCTGGAAAAGCTGCCCATTGCGTTTGTGTCTTCTGTTATCAGAAATTGTGAAACTCAAAAACGGATTATAACCGTATTTCAGGCCAACCTTGGCAAGTCAAAATTATGCTTTCATCAATCTTTCGTGTCCATTTTTCTGTTTTCAAAGTCATATCACATTTCCCGGGGTGATTGAAATACCGGAAAGTCGATTGTCCCTGTACATGGGTATCACCTGATTAATGAATAACTTATTTTATTTCCAACGTCGTGGCTACTTGAATCGCTGCGTATCGATGAAAATTAAGTTCATTACTAAAGAACATCCCGAAGCCACGCAGGTGGCCCAATATATGAAACTTGCTGTTTCGACGGTGAGTGCGGCCGTGAAAAATTGTGAAAAATCAGTAAGCCGGGATGAGCTGGTATTATTTGGGTTGTTGAATCTGGAAATATGAAGGACGTCCCCGCGCGCCCCGTTCGAAAAATGCTGATGAGAGGATTCAAGCCGGATGAAGTTGCGGCCATTCTGGAAGTGGATAAGGAGAAGGTGCTACGAATTGTCGATTCGCTAGCGCAACCTGCGACCTGATTGCAGCTTTGATAGAAAAACTGGTCTATATGTGCTTGTTATGGATAGCATTCCGATGTCGGGTTCCATTTCAGGCCAAAAGGTCTGGCCCGATTTCCTCAATTCCGGCAGAATTCTTTTTGACAGGATTTACAGGATGAACAGGAATGAAAAGATCGGACTTGGTTCCATTTTGGCCCACTGGAGCGTCAAAATGAAATTTTGACATAAAGCTCAAAAACCTTGAATATACATTTGAACACGTAATTTCAGGTAGTTTTTCGTGATGACTGTCTTGTGTCAAAATGTTGTTTTGACACTCCAGGCCGAAACCTTGGACGAAGTTGGAGTCAAGCCCAAAAGACCAGACAAGCCCATTTTTTTATAATGAATCCTGTCAATCCTGTAGATCCTGTCAAAAAAAAACTGATATGCCATCCATCCCATACCGCAAACTGATCCGGGACCGGATACCCGAAATCATAAAGCAATCCGGCAAGACAGCCCAAATCCGGACACTGAGCGAGCCGGAACACCGGAATGCGGTTGGTTCCAAAATTCTGGAAGAGGCCCATGAACTGTTTGCCGAATGGCAGCGGGGCGATCCGGACGGCGTGCTGAAAGAATCCGCGGACATGGTCGAGATTCTGTTGGCGGCGTTGCAGGTTCACGGATTGACTATTGAAGACCTGATGGCCATGCGCCAGAAACGGGCTGATGAACGTGGCGGATTTTTGAAGCGGTTTTTCCTGGAATCTGAACCATCTCCAATCCCTGCTTCTCGAAACCTGCCTGAAAGTCTTTCACCCATCCGACCTGCCGTTTGATCAGAATCCCCAGCCCTTTCATGTCAAGGCGTTTCTCTTTCACCGGCGGTCCGGCGCCGGTTCCATGCTGATCAGCTCCTCCAATTTTACCGCAGCCGGGTTCATGCGGAATATCGAATGGAACTATTTTTCACCGGGTGAAATCAACCTGGCCTTTGACAACCGGTCGGCCTTTGAACAGGCCGTGACTGAATTTGTGCGGATATGGGACAATCTGGCTGTGGCCGTAACGCCGGAATTTATTTCCGGATACCGCAGACGCTTTGTTGTCACCGGGCCGGAAACCGGAACGGCCCATGTGACGCGCCCAGGTCTTTTTGAAACCCCGTCCGCGTACGGAAAACCCGTTCAACCGCCAATCATCCCCAATGCGGCCCAGATACCGGTGTTGAAAACCCTGGCCAACCTTCGATTTGAAACTTGAATTTCAAAGCGTGAACGGCCAATACAGCCGTCAAATCATGACTGTTCGTTCCAATCCGAAAAAGCCTTTGAATGTAAACACCATGACCATTATTTATCACAAAAAAGGTGGGTTGAAAATTGATTCCACGTAAACGAGAGGCATCTGAAAATCACAGCGGGTATGAGACGCCCTGTTCACGGTACGCCCGGAACGAACGATCACACTTATTCCTGAAATCGATATTGCCTCAGGGGCGGAATGAACCTTGTAAGCTTCTTGAATATAGAAAGACAAACGTCCACAGGATACAAAAAAATATCCTTGGGAAACGTATATTTGAACGTAACATCCCAAATTGGCCACAAAACCGACTTTACCCTATTGGCTCCTTCTCCGCCAGCACATCATCAAACAGATCATTGATCAATTCCTTTTTGTCTGTTTCAGACAGAGAGGACGACGAATAATCCCGATACAGGGTTTCCGCCTTTTTCAAAATCTGTGTGGCGGTGATTCCTTCTTGAGAATGCGCCTTGGCCAGATATTTGGCCAGAAGCATTCCGGTCACGGCGCCGGCCACAGCGCCCAGAATCGGCAACGCCGCTGTCAGGCCGGCGGATAACGTAATTCCGCCGGTGATATTGAGGGCTCGGGTGATGGATGACAGGGCGGAAGGACCCAGGATGGCCGCAACCGCAGCCAACAGGCTATCGACAGGCTTTCCCTGTCGGCTGCGTTCTTCCAGAATCTCTTTGATAAACCCCTCAAAACTGTCATACCGGGTTTGACTGTTCTTTTCCATGATCGTTCTCTTTTTTATGGCTCGCGGAAACACATAAATTCATGCGTTTATCATTGAAAGCGGATTCGCCCGCCAGTGGATTTTATTGTCAGCCGGTTCCCTGTCTGGCTGCTATGCCAACTACCTGCCATCGAGCTTCAATGGTGTCTGCTGATAAATCAGCACCACAATCCCATTCGACAAAGTATCCGCCATTATAAACCTTTAGAAATTCGGCGTGATCCTGAAGGACTTCAAACGCCTCATACTTCAGATAGGGCGTGACATCAAAATTGCCAATACGACCATCGTCCGCAACGATAGACAACACCCAATTGGGTTGAGGAGTGATTTCTGCTATTCTCATTGGTCAAGTCCTTTGATTGGAAAAGGTTTCTGGCCGTTTACAGCCAAGTTCCAGTCAGCAATCAAATCTTCCTGATGAATTTCGATCCACGCGATGACCAACTTGTGTTTGTTCGCTGGCAGTTCACCAGCCAGAAGCGTTCCGTCAAGAATTGAGTATACTGCAACTTGCCCCTGGTAATCAGCATGTATGTGTGGCACGTGATGTTTCTCAGTATCTCGAAAGAACATCCGGATAAGAATCCCATAAAACATCGAAATTGTAGGCATCCCGCATTTCCTTTCTTTGCTTAGCCTGATACGGTTAACAAGAAAATGACATGAAAATACTTCATTGATCCCCTCCCGACCTCCCACCGCTGGGTGTAGGAGGACCAATGGCCAAATCGCCGGAAAGCGAACTGGTCACTATTTTTAAGGTAATTCTGTAATATTAATTATCCCCATCAGCCTTACAGAATCGCTCAAGGGTCCGGATGGACACGCCAATTGCCCCGGCTGCACTTGCCCGGGATTTGTGTTTGTCCAACGCCCGCCGCCGATACCAGGAAAGCAGTTGGGATTCTGTCCATGACACATCCATGATCGCCTGCGGCATATCATTTCTGCCAATTCGTTGGGCAGTCGGCCCATCCCCGGTACCAAATTCAGGACGCGGTGTGGTCTGGTCCAGCCCCCGCAGCACATAATCAAAAATTACGTTCCGCAGCTCCCGCACATTTCCGGGCCATTGATAGTCCTGATATGTTGAACGAAGAAATTCGGTCACCATTCCAAATTCTGCCTGTTTTTCCGGCGGCATGAATTTTTCTATCAGATCAGGCAGATCCTGGTCAATGAAATCGGACAATCGGGGCATGATGACGGATGACCCATACAGCCGGTAAAAAAAATCCAGCCGGAACCGATTTTGCCCGACCATCTGTTCCAGATTTCTGTGGGTGGCCGCGATGTACCGCACATCTACCGGAATTTCCCTATTGTCTCCCACCCGCTGAACCCGGCCGGTTTCCATGACCCGGAGAAATTTTGACTGCAAGTATCGGGGTAATTCACCAATTTCGTCAAGAAAAAGAATGCCCGTGTCCGCCGCCTGAATGGCCCCGGTTTTTCCCGTGTTTGCTCCGGTAAAGGCGCCTTTGACATGACCAAAGAGTTCGGATTCGATCAGATTGGGTTGAATCGCCGCGACATTGATGCTGTGACAGGGTCTGACATCCGTTCCGGTCTCCTGAAACGTACCATCCAGAATGGCTTTTGCCGCTTCTTCCTTTCCGCTGCCACTGTCCCCGTAAATGAGCACATTCTGTTTGCGAAGAATGTGGCCGTAGCGCATGGCAATGGAAAGGTTGTCACCAAACGCAGCGGACCATACGGCGGCTCTGGCTTTTGTCAGTTCCGCGGATGTCCCTTTCAGTTCATTCTCCAGATGTGTTTCACACCGCTTGGCCGCAGCAATCACACCCAGGGGATTCCATTTTCGCATGGTCACAACGTCCAGAATTTCCGGCGCAATCAACTGTGCATATTTTTTTGCGTCATAATGGCGTGAATCCGTTTCAAGGGCGCCTGCAAACCGGAGTGCGCCAAGAAGCACCAAGGCCACTTCATTTTCCATCTGCCAGACAAGTTGGTCATGATCCGGCAGGCTACCATTTTGATGGATACTGGCCAGGCGGTGCCTGGCAAAATCTTGTCCAAGTCCAATCAGGGACTGAATGATATGATCCCGGGTTTCATAGATTTTAAGCAATTTTCGGGCCATCAGTTTGGCCTTGAGCCGTGTGTCGGTGCGATAGGGATTTTTGATACACAGATTGGCAAAATCCGTCAGGTCCTTTACAAGAGATTCTTTCATGTGAGTTGCCTTATTCCCTGCTATCCGGCATCAGAAAAACCGCAATAAGCCAAGCCTTCCTGACCTGCTGGCTGAAATCAGGGTGATCTTTTTTCGTGTATTGTGGGGTTAGGCTGTCGGAAATAAATAAATCCACATCTTGCTTGTCTTTTGGCCTGTCTGCTGCGTTACATCCACCGACACATACCCCGATATGCACCGGCGGATGTGCCTTGCAGACGAACCAAAATCCGTCGCAATCCAGTGGATTTATTTATTTCCGACAGCCTAAATAAAATTTTCACGGTTCCTGAAAACCTATCCAATTGCCTCATGATGATCCGGATTTTGAATAGATTATATTTTCATGTATGTCATTTTGTCGCGACAATCAACATCAATGTCGGACAATGTGCCGAATGGATTTTATGGCAGGATGTCATAAAACCCAACCAATAATAAAAAGCATGTATTATCAGATGGATAAAAAATGACCGTCCGATTGATAAATCATGGCACGATATTTGGATTGCCTGTTTCCAAGATCTGTCGGACGGCATGAACAATCCCTGAACAATTAGACAAAAGGAGACTCTGATGAACATTGCATCGTTTGATCCCGAGAATGCGTTACACAAAGACAGTCAGTCCATTCAACCCGATGATGTCAACCGGGTCATCGATCATGCGGGTGACATCTGGAACAAATTCAAAGCCAGCAGGCCCCTGAAACGCTTTATCAATGATGCCGGAAACATGATTTCACTGGTGCGGGACTACTGGAACGGGACATATCGGGATACGCCGGCCTATGTCTTTTACGCCATTGTGGCCGCGTTGCTGTATGTGTTCAACCCCGCAGACTTTTTGCCGGATTTCATTCCGTTTGTCGGTCTGATCGATGATGCCATGATCATTGCGGCCTGCCTGATGGTTGCGGAAAAAGACATCGAGAAATACATGGCATGGAAAAAGGCTGAAGGATGAAGGCGGAAGGATGAAGGATGAAGGATGAAATGGCCGCCTTTTCGCCCTCTGGAGTGTCAAAATGAAATTTTGACATAAAGCCAAAAACGCCGACAGCCAAAACGCCTGAAAGCGGACTGACCACTGATCACTAACCACTGACCACAGATTATAACGGTAAACGGAGCAAACCAATGAACATTCTACAAGGCTTCAAATACGGCAACAATACCGGAAAACTGATCGTCAATGACGTCAATGAGCTGGAATATCAGGGAGATTTGTCCCTGTGCGATGCCGCCAAAATTTCAAATCTTTATCTGGCAAAAGTGGCGGAATGCACCTATCAGATGATCGATTCCATTTCGGCCGCCATGTTCAAGGATGAAACCAATCCACCCATTCAGTGAAAGGAATGGCCCATGCCAAAAACAACATGTCTGGCAATTTGTCTGGTTCTGTCCATGACCGGATGCACCCACATGCAAAAGGCGGCTGGCGTTGGCGCAGCGGTGGGTGCAACCATCGGCCAGGTGGCCTGGCACACCACCAATGCCACATTGATTGGCGCCGGCGTCGGTGCATTGATTGGAATCGTATCCGAAGCCGACAAATCCGACCCGGGAAAAACCCGGTGCCATAAAATAACGACTCGAACATACAACCCGGACGGTTCGATCCGATCCGAAAAAATTACCGAGCGATGTGATGGCAAAATTACCTATAGGGGATACTGACGACATAGGCATTGTCGCAAAAACGGGAACCAATTATACGGATACGGCTAAAAAGACAATTTTTTCCATATGTTGAACAGATATTTTTCTCTTGTAAAACAGATTGAACTTTAATATGGAAGCAATGCTTTCCATGCTTCTCGCGTTCAAAAAGCGTCCATCTCAGAGGCACCGGGGACACAGGAAATACTTTTTGTTTCTGCACACGCTGCATCTTTTTGGTGAGATTGCTTTTGCTATAGCTTTTAAGATAATGATTTTGGGAAGGCAGCAGGGAGGGGATAGGCCTGTAGGCCATCCCCGACCGATAACGCACCCAAAATCTTTATCTTGAAAGCTATATTTGGTCCAAATGACGATCAAAACTGTTTGCCGATATCTCGACGGTATCCGCATGGTTCGGTTTCCATAACAGGGGGGATTTTCATTCATGACGTTCATTGACCGGCTGAAAAACGTATCGGCTCACATTGACCAATCCATCCAGTCCAAACTTTCACCACACACAGAGATCATTCAAAAAATCCTCGAATCCGAATTCAACAGCGAATTCATTCAAAACCGGAAACTGTTCATCCCCGGGGATGTCATACGGGAAAAGATTGAAGAAAGTCTGGCCCATCAACCGGGGCTTCGTCTCAAGAACATCGAATTCAGGGAGGATTCCATATTTCTGATCGCATCATACCCCGTTGTAAAGATGCCGGTGGATATCGTCGCCACGTTTCGAATCACGTCTTCATCCATCACAAAATCCAATCAGAAGATTGTGATTTCAGTCCTGGAACAGGCGTTCATTCCGGAAATACACATCACGGATTTCCTGCTCAAAATGGCCAATTCCACCATCGATCGGGTGCTCAGGACCGGGCTTGGGGCAAACTTTCTGCTGCCGGAAAATATTACCTATAACCAATCCACCCGGGAATACACCTGTGATCTGTCCGGTTTGGCGGTCATCCGCCAGTTGCTGGCGCCCCGGATATTGAACCGCTGCGTGCTGGATTTCATTTCCCTGGATATAGCGCATCAGGCCGGCGGGTTGTTGATACAGGCGGTCTCTACAGATCTGGCCAATGACATTTCCAGGGGTGTGGTCGGTACGATTCGGAAAGGGGTTGATCTGTTGGGCTCGATGAAAAAATGCAATAAAGAGTTGAAAGACTGAAGGCTGAAGACTGAAGGTGCGGCTTTGCAGCATTCAGGCTTTTTTAACCGCGAAATACACGAAACGCGCGAAAAATTGATCTGCACAGGAAAGGAAACAGGCATGAAAGACGGTCAGAGCGATTCACTTCAGGAACTGTTTGCTAATGTCAGCCAAGCGGTTGAATTGGCCAAAGAGTGGAAAGAAAAGAATTTTCAATCCGGACAACTTCCGGACATGATCAAAAAGCAGTTTGACAGGCTCTATCAGATACTGCCGACGTTTGGGGACGACGCCGATTTTCAGAATGCATTGCCGGTCTATCTGAACATCGCAAAATTTTTGAAGAATCGGCACAATTCGGACTTTTTGATCAGTCTGGGTACGGCCCTGTTTTTATGCCACAAAAAAGAGATCACGGATCTTGCGGAAATCGCACAAAAAGAGATTTTGAAAATGGCGGTGGATCACAAAAAGGCAGATCCATACCAGCGTGAGACCCGGATTTATTACAATCGGGACGGCAGCCCCACAGAATACTGTGTCAAGGAATCCATCAGCCGGGATGACCTGATATCCGATGTGCGGGAAGAATTTCTCAGGACAGACAGTGAAACGGTCAGTATCAAACTTTTTCCGGCGGAGGGGTAACACACATGGGCTCAGATGATTTTACAGGATTGATTGTCGGGCTGTTGTCAATGGTCGCAACGGTAGCCATTACGTTCTGGAATCAGATCATGGACTGGTCCGGAAAAGTACTGTTTCCGTGGCTGGATCAGAATTTCAAGGAAATTTCTCACCTGGTCAAGGACGCCTTTATCTGGTTTGACAACAATGTGGCGGTTCCGGTCCGACAGATTATCAAACAGGCCTGGCGGGAACTTCGGGAGCATCTCTTGAAACTGGCGGTTCAGTTTGAAAGGGAATCAACCAGTGAGTGGGTCAGACGGTGGTCGGGGTATATCATCAAAAAGCTGGAGAGCGGGAAACTGGCTCCGGTAAAATTTGAAGCCGAGGAAGTGGTTTCCTGGGATGAGCTGCCGCCGGATGTGCGTCAGGAGTGGCTGAAAAAAGGGATGCCCAATCAGGCGTTGAATGTCACGGAACTGCGGGACAAACAGGTTGAAATGGATATGACGTATTGATGGGGGCTTTCGCGGTCATTTGATTTGAATTAAAAATTTTTAACCACGGAATACACGAAAGACACGGAAGAGGGTAGGTCAGGGTGCCGCGGTCCTTTGCGGCTCCCTGACACCACGCAAACCGACTGATCGGCAGGCGTGAAAACGATATTGGGAACAAAACATGGACGATATCATTACATGTGTCATTGGCGGCATTGCCGCAATCGGCGCAATCATTGCCGCCGCCTGGCTGGTTTCCAGATTTTGGGATGATATCCGGGATCATGTGGCAGCCTGGTTGCGGCAAAACAACATGCAGGAAAGCATGCTGATGGATGTGATTGTGCGCTTTGATCAGACGGTCAGTAGGGTCAGAAGCCGGATATTTGCCAAAACCACCAAAACCGGCCAACAGAAGGTAATGGAAAAAATTCTGACAGATGAAGAGATAGCGGCGCTTCAGGAAAAGGAACCGGAGATATTTGCCAGATTGAAACAGTATGGCGCTGCTGAAAAGAACCTTCTTTATCTGTTTCAATAGGGATCTGAAGGAAAATAATTTTTAACCACGGAATACACAGAACACTCGAAAAGAGCAGGGAGCGGGTAGGTCAGGGTGCCGCGGCTTTTTGCGGCTCCCTGACACCATGCTGAGAAGGTCGGGCTGAGGGCCAACTATTCATGAGTCCAAAATCGGGAATATGCCAGAATGCGGGAATGCGGCACATTCATCCTTCCGCCTTCATCCTTTTCCTTTTGCACGCAGGAGACAATCAAAAATGGGAGTATGGAAAAACAGGATTCATCAGGACACCTCATCGCCGGAACCCCGGTCACCAGAGCCAGGCCCGTTGAAACCGGAAACACCGGAAATGAGTCGCATGGAAACCTTTGTTGTCGAACCGCCAATGCGAAATATGGATGAACTCATTGTTCCGTTGAATGTCAGAAAGCAGCTTGAAGCGGCCATGAACCGTATCCGCTACCATGAGGTTCTGTATGAAGACTGGAATCTGAAAAAAATTGATCCCTGCGGGCGCCGGGTGGCGGTCAATCTGTACGGCC
>JBFXFK010000004.1:0-53828 GCA_050179135.1 Desulfatirhabdiaceae bacterium
TTCAGGCTGTCCGGCATTTCAACCTGAATATTGAGGAAGGGGAGCTTCGGGGCCTGATTGGACCCAACGGGGCAGGAAAAACAACCATATTCAATCTGGTGTCCGGCTTTTACAGACCGACCGAAGGGGACATTCTGTTTCAGGGAAAACCCATTGCCGGATTGCGGCCCCATCAGGTGACAGCCCGGGGACTGGCCCGGACCTTTCAGAACATCCGAATGTGGAATTCCATGACTGTTCTGGAAAACCTGTGTATTTCCCAGCATTTTGATATGGGATACGGTCTTCTGGATACAATCCTGGCCAACAGGCGGTTTGTCGAAAACGAAAAGCGGATCCGGAAGACAGCCATGGAACTTCTGGATATTCTTGATTTGCGCGAATATGCCAATGAATATCCAAAAAATCTGCCTTACGGGCTGCAGCGCCGGGTTGAAATCGGTCGGGCCCTCACCATCAAACCCAAACTTCTGCTTCTGGATGAACCGGCTGCCGGCATGAATCCTTCGGACATCGACAAACTGATCGAGCTGATTCGATGGATTCGGGATCAGTTCAAACTGACCCTGTGGCTGATCGAGCATCAGATGAAGGTGGTCATGTCGGTCTGTGAAGCCATCAGTGTTCTGGATTTTGGTGAAATCATCGCAGAAGGCCGGCCGGATGAAATCCGTAACAACCCGCGCGTGATCAAGGCGTATCTGGGAGACGAGGGGATCACCCATGCTTGAAATTGAAAACCTGCATGTTCAATACGGCAATATCGAAGCCCTGCATGGCATATCCCTGCATGTCAAACCCGGTGAAATGGTGACACTTCTGGGCGCCAACGGCGCCGGAAAATCCACCACCCTGATGAGTATCATGCGGCTGCCGCCGCCGGAAGCACCCCGGGTGACTCAGGGGCGGATTACCTACAAAGGCATCGATCTGCTTCCGGTTCCACCGCACCTGGTCGTCGCCCAGCACAAAATCGGACTGGTTCCGGAAGGGAGGCGGGTTTTTGGAAATCTGACGGTGCTGGAAAACCTGAAACTGGCCACCTATGCCAGGAAAGACACCACCCAGATTCATCGGGATTATGAGCGGGTGTTTTCACTGTTTCCCAGGCTTTCCGACCGGAAAAATCAGCGGGTGGATACCCTGAGCGGGGGGGAGCAGCAGATGCTGGCCACCGGGCGGGCGTTTATGTGCGGTGCGGATTTCATTCTCCTGGATGAACCCAGCATGGGATTGTCGCCCCTGTTGATGCAGGAGCTGTTCAAGGTTCTGATGGACCTCAATCAGGCGGGTATGACCATTTTTGTGGTAGAGCAGAATGCACATATCGCCCTGAAATATGCGCATCGGGCCTATCTGATGGAGGCCGGTCAGATTGTGATGGAAGGAAAGGCCAGTGAACTGGCAACCAATCCGGAGATTCAGAAGGCTTATCTGGGATGAAAGAAGGCTGAAAGACGGAGGGGAATTGACCTGTCGGGGATTCGTGGTTATTTTCAGTCGCAAATCCGATGCCTCAATAGGGGCATCATTACCGATAGCCTATGATAATGGAGGTGCGTTATGATTGGTGAACGACTGAAAACCGCAATGAATGATCAGGTCAGAAACGAACTGGAATCCTATTATATTTATTTGTCCATGGCCGCATGGCTCCACTCCAGAAGCCTCGACGGAATGGCGCACTGGATGCGCTGTCAGGCGCATGAAGAAATGATTCATGCCATGAAATTCTTTGATCACATCATCGACAGGGGCGGGAAGGTCGTCCTTCAGGATTTGCGGCAGATAAAGACAGACTGGACGTCACCTCTGGAAATTTGGGAAGACACACTGGCGCACGAGCAGTTCATATCCGGCAAAATCAATGATCTGACCAGCATTGCCCGGGAAGAAAAGGATTACGCTGCAGAGCCCATGCTGGCCTGGTTTTCCAAAGAGCAAATCGAAGAGGAAGCAACGGCAGGCAAGGTACTGGATCAGATCAAAATGGCCGGCACCCATCAGGGGGGCATCATGTTTCTGGACCGGGAGCTGGGAGCCAGGGCATTTCCTCCGGGTTCTCCGATTGATCCGGTGGCTTACGCCCAGGCAACCTGAAAAAATACGAAACAATTATCCCCTGGTTTATTGGGCAGAGTGTCCTTTGGGTCTTTTATGTCATTTGGGGCCTTTCAGTCTGCAAACCTGGAGAAAACAGCCAATGCCGGAAGGCTTCATCCCTGCGCATGGTGGCTATAAAAATCTGCTTTCCTACAAAAAAGCGGAAATTGTTTTTGATGCCACCATTTATTTCTGCAACAGGTTTCTAAACAAACGGGATCGCACATTCGATCAGATGGTTCAGGCAGCCCGTTCCGGAAAACAGAATATCGCGGAGGCCAGTCTGGCATCCGGAACCTCAAAATCAACCG
This sequence comes from Desulfatirhabdiaceae bacterium, assembly GCA_050179135.1. Taxonomy (GTDB): domain Bacteria; phylum Desulfobacterota; class Desulfobacteria; order Desulfobacterales; family Desulfatirhabdiaceae; genus UBA4064. Next base: position 2,415 of record JBFXFK010000004.1, read on the forward strand.
AAATCCGGTTGACCAATGTGGCCCGGGCCAGTCTGGAAGAGCTGTTGATCGATTTTCAGGATTTTTCGAGGCTGCGCGATCTGAAGGAGTGGAATAAACATCACCCGTATGCCAGACGTCTCACGGAACTGAACCGCCTGACAGATGCCAACTATGGCACGTTTCGAAAAGGCATCGAACATGAAAATCCGGAAATCTGTGTCAACGTCATTGTGGGGTTGATAAAAGTCACCTGTTATCTGCTGGATCGCCAGATCAGACGACTGGAAAAGGATTTTATGGAACATGGCGGCATGCGGGAGCGCATGATGCAGGCCAGGTTATCCGAAAGGAACCGGCAAAAAGGACCCAAATGACAGAAATGACATAAACGGCTTGTCATTCTCCCCCGCGTCCCTCAGGTCTTTTATGTCGCTTATGTCCTTACTTAATATTTTTTTCCATATTTGCGGTTGACAAAAAGTCCCCCTTTTGGTCAATATTTCCCGGTTTGTGAGCGTTACTTATCAACAATCTTCTGGAGGTGTCAGCATGAAAAACGGGTTACGGTGTCTGGTGGTGGTTCTGATGGGGGTGATGGTAATTAGCGGTGGTGCATTTGCCGCGGAAAAGACATTGATCAACGGTATTGATGCCAACTATCCCCCCTACAGCTTTATTGACAAAACCGGCAAGCCGGATGGGCTGGATGTCATGGCCGTCAACTGGATTGCAAAGGAAATGGGGTTCAAGGTCAAACATCAGCCGACCGAGTGGGCCGCAATCATTCCCAGCCTGAAAGCCAAAAAAATTGATTTCATCGCATCCGGCATGAGTGTGACGCCCGAGCGAAAGGAGCAGGTCAATTTTACGGTCTCCTATTATCAGACCGTCATGGTGTTGGTGGGCAAGGACATTTCCACCCTGACAGCGGATCAGGCCATCAACGGCAACCTGAAATGGGGGGTTCAGCGCGGAACATCTGAAGCCAAGTGGATCGAGGACAACCTGTTGAAAAAGGGAAAGACCTTCAAGCTGCAGCAGTATGATTCCGCACCTCTGGCCATGGAAGACATTCTGAATGGCCGCATCGATGTGGCGGCTGTGTCCACGACATCTGCGGAAGAATTCATACTGAAGGGAATGGCCCTCAAGATTATTGGAAAATATGGCCAGCCCGATGATGAAACCGCGTATGCGGTTCGCAAGGAAGACACCGAACTCTACAACAAGCTGAACGACGGACTGAAAAAGTTGATGGCAACCCCGTACTGGCAGGAACTGAAACATCAGTATGGCCTGAGATGATTTTAATTCATGCGGAATCATATGAAGGCTTCGGAATATTGTTCCGAAGCCTTCAATTTTATGAGAGCCTGTCCAGAATCTTTAAACAGGCTCTGAGGAATGTGTATGTCACAGGGAATGACAGCCATCCAGGAAGGTTTCTGGTATCTGCTTGAAGGCGCATGGGTCAATCTGGTTGTGGTGGCGGGGGCGCTGATTTTCGGGTTTTTGCTGGGTCTTCCCCTGGCCCTGGGTCAGGTTTATGGCGGAAAAATCCTGAGACGGATCTTTGCGGTATATGTTTGGTTTTTCAGAGGAATTCCGCTTCTGGTCTTCCTGTTCCTGTTTTATTTCGGTCTGGTTGCCTGGCTGGATGTCAACCTGTCTGCATTTACCGTTGCGGTGATCGTTTTGGGTCTGATCAGCGCGGCGTATCAGTCCCAGACCCTTCGGGGTGCGCTTCTTTCCATTCCGGAAGGGCAGATGAAAGCCGCACGGGCCCTGGGGATGAGTGATTTTCAGGCCATATTCCGGGTTATTCTGCCACAGTCGATCCGGTTGTCCATTCCCGGGTGGTCCAATGAATATGCCATTCTGCTGAAAGATTCTGCTGTGACCTACGCGCTGGGGGTTTCCGAACTCATGTCCCGGACCAATCATGTGGCTTCCCGGACGTATCAGCATTTATATCTCTATATCACCGCGGGAATCCTGTTCATGATACTGACCTATGCGGGAACCCGCCTCATGGGAATGCTTCAGAAGCGGCTCACCGTACCCGGATATACCCGTTAGGATATCTTATGCCCTCCCCCACGCCGGTTCTGGCTGTTGAAAATATTACAAAAACCTATGGTATTCGCACGATACTGGATGGGGTATCCCTGTCCATCAACCGGGGCGAGATCAAGGTGCTGATCGGACCGTCAGGCGCCGGTAAAAGTACCCTGCTGCAGAGTATCAATTTTCTGATTCAGCCGGACAGTGGGACGGTTGCGCTGGAAGGTCAGACCATTAATCCCCATGATAAAAAAGCGCTGTGTGCCTATCGTCAGCAGGTGGGTATGATTTTTCAGGATTTCAATCTCTTTGATCACCTGACAGCACTGGCCAATGTCGAGATCGGACTGATCCGGGTCAAACACATGAAAAAAAAAGAAGCCCGGGACCGGGCCGTGACCGAACTGGAGCGGGTTGGGCTGAAGCAGCATACAGCGCATTACCCGGCCCAGCTTTCCGGTGGTCAGAAACAGCGGGTGTCCATTGCCCGTGCGCTGGCCATGGATCCCAAGGTCATGCTCCTTGATGAGCCCACGTCGGCACTGGATCCGGAACTGATTGGCGAAGTTCATTCGGTCATCAGCAAGTTGGGTGAAGCGGGAATGACCATGATGCTGGCCACCCATCAGATCGGGTTTGCCAGGCATCTGGCCCATGAAATGATCTTTATGGAAAACGGACGGATTGTTGAACAGGGGCCACCGGCTGTCATTCTGGACGGCGCCGCCTGCCAGCGGACCCGTGAATTCTGTTCCCGGATCAGCGGCACGGGTGAGAAACGCTGAAATGACGGAACTGGTTTACATCGGAGAGGAGGTTCTTCCGGCCCTTTTGAGGGGATTGCGGATCAGTCTGATTCTGATTCTGCCATCATCGGTTCTTGGATTTGCCGCCGGTGTTCTGGTGGGCACACTGCGGGTTTATGGCGCTGCCGGCTTCCGATGGCTGGCCAATGCCTATGTCCTGGTATTCCGGGGATTTCCCCTGATTATTCAGCTTTATATCTGGTATTTCGGTCTGCCGCGTATCGGCATCTATATGAGCCCCTACGGTGCGTCTGTCATGGGATTTGTTCTGTGCAGTGCGGCCTATCATTCCGAATATATCCGGGGGGCACTGCTGTCCATTCGTCATGGACAGATGCTGGCGGCCCAGTCCATCGGACTGAACCGGCTGCAGACCATTTTATATGTTATCATGCCCCAGGCTTTTCGCCGCGCACTGCCCGGATGTGGCAATGAAATCATTTACCTGATCAAGTATTCCTCCTTGGCCTATATGGTTACCTGCATTGAGCTGACCGGTGAAGGCAAGATTCTGGCGTCCGCATCATTCAAGTATATCGAGGTATTCATGCTTGTTGGCGCCATTTACCTGGGAATGGTCTCTATTGCAACCTGGCTGTTGTCCAGGCTGGAAAATCACCTGACCATTCCGGGATTTGAGCGCTATCGAACCTGAATCGGAAACCACCGCATGTCGTTGACAACCAATCGGGAAATTCCCTGTAACTATACATCCGCAGATGACGTCCAGATTGTTACCCTTCTGTTGGGATCATCTGTCTGGTATGCCATCCAGAGCCTCCAGTATCGTAAGGTGACCGGCCGGCTGCTCCGTCTGGTTTATCGATTTATCGGGGATCTCTTCATGCTGCACAGAAATCCCTTTGTAGTTCAGGAGCTGATTGACAATTCCACCCGCCGTCGGCATTTTCTGAAATCCGCCCGATTCGATCTGGATATGGTCAGACGTCATATGGTCGGTGTTCCGGAAGGTGATCTGATTATCCGGGCCTGCCACGACGCGCTGCAGAAGCTCGAAAGCCGCCTGGCAAAAGCCGATGATACCTGCAGACAGATTCAACAGGTTATCGGCGCCGTCATTGGTATCGAAAATGTACGGTTTGACCCGTTTTCACTGATCAGCCACGCCACGGATGCCACAGACTGGCGAGTGGTCCTCCCGATAGCCATTCTGTATCCTTCAAAAGAAACCGAAATTCCGGACCTGATTCAGGCCATATCGCAACTGGGCCTTCATGCGGTTCCCCGGGGCGCCGGAACGGGCCTGACCGGCGGCAGCATCCCGGCTGAAGATGGTTGCGTCATCATCAATCTGGAAAAACTCAACCGGATTCAGGGCATATCCCATCGATCAATCAAACTGGCAGACGGATCGGCCAAGGATATTCCGGTCATCAAGTTGGAATCCGGTGTCATCACCGAAGATGCCATCCAGTTTGCTGCATCACGGAATCTGGTATTTGCAACCGATCCGACCAGTGCCTGGGCATGTACAATCGGCGGAAACATTGCAGAAAACGCCGGCGGCAAAACCGCGGTTCTCTGGGGAACAGCAATAGACAACATCCTGATGTACCGCATGGTTATGCCGGATGGGCGTCGGGTTGAAATCAGACGGATGAATCATCCGGCTCGAAAAATTCAGCCAGGGGATTGGGTTGAATTTGAAATCGTCGGTCCCGACGGCGCCGTCATTGATCGGATCGGTCTGAATGCCGAAGACATTCGCAAGCCGGGCCTTGGAAAGGATATTACCAACAAGGCGCTTGGCGGGCTTCCCGGCATCCAGAAAGAAGGTTGCGACGGAGTCATCACCTCCGCGGAATTCATTTTATATCCGGCCTATCCCCACAAGCTGACCTGCTGCCTGGAATTTTTTGGTGAAGACATGGATGAAGCCGGCCGGGTGATTGTGGATATATCCCGCAATTTTGAAAACAGGGGACAGGAAGCCCTGATGGCGCTGGAGCATTTTGATGAAGAATATGTCAAGGCCATCGACTATACGGTCAAGGCCCCGATCCGGCAGCGACCCAAGGCTGTTCTGTTGATCGATATTGTCGGGCATACAGCGGATGAGGTGATGGCTGGTCAAAATAAACTGACACACCTTTTGTCATTCTATTCCCAGACATTTTTGACCATTGCAAAGACTCGGGAAGAGGGTGTCCGGTTCTGGAAGGATCGCAAAAAGCTGGGCGCCATTGCCAGACGGACCCATGCTTTTAAACTGAACGAAGATATAGTGCTGCCTCTGGATATGCTGGCCGACTTTTCCGCATTTGTGGATAACTATAACATCGAGGAAGACCGGTATAACCAGAAAACCGTTGTATGGCAGATTGCGGCAGCCATTGATGGCAATTCCGAACTGACCCGTGATGCCTGGATGCAGCAGAAACAGGATGAGGCGCGAAAACTATGCAGGGAGATCCAGGATGTACTTGATCTGGCCGGAAAAACCCATCTTCAGGAAGAAAGTCACCTGAAACGGCTGATGGATGATCTGAATCTGCTTTTCAGCGGTGTTCCCGGGATGGTGGCGGGCCTTTCCGCAATCCAGACTGATGTCCGGAAACGGCTGATTATCATTGCCACCCACATGCATGCCGGAGACGGAAATGTTCATGTCAATATCCCGGTCTTTTCCAATGATCGGGACATGATGAACCGGGCGGCTGAAACAGCGGATGCAATCATGGCCGAGGCCGTGTCCCTTGGCGGGGTGGTCAGTGGCGAGCATGGCATCGGTATCACCAAATTCAAATATCTGGCTCCGGAAAAACAGGCCGCACTGTCCGCCTATCGGGACCGGGTTGATCCAATGCGGCTGATGAATCCCGGAAAACTGGAAAACCCGGATGTGCCGATTCGGGCCTTTGCCACATCTTTCAATCTGCTGGGAATCGAGGCCCATATTCTGCGGTATGGATCACTTGAAACCCTGGCAAAGGGAATATCCGGATGTGTCCGGTGCGGCAAATGCAAACCCAACTGCTGTGTTTTTTCTCCGGCTGAAAACCTCTTCTATCATCCCCGGAATAAAAATCTGGCGATTACCTCCCTGATCGAGGCCGTGTTATATGACGCCCAGCGCTCCCATTCGGCCCGATTCGGAATCCTGCATCATCTGAAAGAAATTGCGGATCATTGTACCATTTGTCATAAATGTCTGAACCCCTGTCCGGTTCACATTGATACCGGAGAAATCACGGTCATGGAACGGGAGGTGCTTCGGGCGTTTTCCATCAAAAAGCCGCCGATTCTGACCCGAATCACCTTGAATTATCTGGAAAGCCGATCCAGAATGGCCAACCGGATATTTCGAAAAGGCGGGCTGGATTGGGGCATCTCCATTCAGCGGATCGGAAGTCGGATGTTGACCGCCGGACTGTTTCCCGACAGGCTGCTGGAATTTCCCCTGGCTGCTCAGCTTGCATCACCCCTTCCGATTCTGCCCGATGGGAGCCTGCATGACCTGTTGCCGCCCTATGGATTTCAGGAACTGATCGTTCTGGAGCCGGAGAAGAATGCCACCCATACCGTGTTCTACTTCCCGGGCTGCGGCTCCGAGCGTCTCCATTCAACGGTTTCCAGTTCCGCCATCTATTTGATGCTCAAAAACCGGATTCGCGTGGTTCTACCGCCCCGGTTTCTGTGCTGTGGATTTCCGGCATGGGCCAATGCGGAATCCGGTCAGCATGACAGACTTGTTCTTCGCAACACCATTATTTTTAATCAGATTCGGGAAATGCTGGGTCACATGACATTTGATGCCTGTTTCGTAACCTGCGGAACCTGCCAGGAAAGCCTGAATCATATGGATGCGGCACAGATTTTTGGATGTCCGGTGGTGGATGCCGCAGGGTTTTTGATGGCAGACGGCCTGAAATCCGGAGCCGGAAAAAAACGGTTGTATCACATTCCCTGTCATGATTCTCTGGAAGGCCAGGGCATGCAGTTGCTGCAACAGGCAGAATATCGGGTTGACATTTCATCCCACTGCTGTTCCGAGGCGGGAACTCTGGCGGTCAGCAGTCCGGCTATTGCACATGCCATGTTGCGGCGAAAACAGAAAAGCCTGAATCAGCTCATGCCGGGTCAACGTCAACCCGCCATTGTACTGACCAACTGCCCGGCCTGTCTTCAGGGTCTGGGGCGGCTGACAGGAAGCCTTACGGTGCGGCATGTCTGCGAGGACCTGGCCCTTGCTATTGGCGGACCCGAATGGCAGAATGAATTGAAGATTCATCTGAAGAACGCATCTGTGATGAGATTTTAAGCGACTATCTGAAAAAAACCGCCGAAAATGAAAAATCAAATTACCTGGTTCGATATCCCCGTTCTGATGTAATCCGCCAATTTTACAATACATGTTAACATCATAGGAGAAAACAAAATATGGCATCAATTGTTCCAAGCCGTGAAGACGCATTCAACCTGCTCAGCCAGTACACACAGTCCGAAAGTCTCATCAAACATGCACTTGCGGTTGAGGGTGTCATGCGGTATATGGCCGGAAAACGCGGGGAGGACGAAGAAAAGTGGGGTATTATCGGCCTGATTCATGATCTGGACTATGAAAGATACCCCGAACAGCACTGTACCAAAACAGCAGAAATATTGCGTCAGCACAACTGGCCCGCAGATTATATTCGGGCGGTTGTCAGCCACGGGTGGGGGATATGCTCGGAAGAGGAGCCTGTTTTGGAAATGGAAAAAGTGCTGTACGCAATAGATGAATTGACGGGTCTGGTGACAACATCGGCTCTGGTTCGGCCATCCAGAAGCGTAATGGATATGGATGCCAAATCGGTCAAAAAAAAATGGAAAGACAAACGGTTTGCGGCCGGTGTTGACAGATCCATAATTGAAAAAGGCTGCGCCATGCTGAGTATGGAACTGACCGATCTGATTACCGATGTCATCATGGGCATGCGGGATGTTGCGGAACGTATTGACCTGAAGGGCGTCAATCATTCAACATAAAGTTTTTGTCCCGGCATCAGCAGGCTGGATGATGTCAGATTGTTGATACTGAGAAATCGATCGATCTGCATCTTGTATTGGGAAGCGATGGAAAACGCATTATCCCCTTTTTTGACCTTGTATTGTTTCAGACCAGCCAGTTTTGTCGCATCTGATGTGCCTGTGGGTATCTTGAGGGTTTGCCCCACGGTCAAATTGATCGAGGACAATCGGTTGATTTCCTGAATTTTTTTTGCAGTGGTCTTGTGTCGTTTGGCGATGTTGAAAAGATTGTCACCATTTTTGACTTCATACGTCAGGGGTTGAACAACAGAAGCCTTGGATGCAGGTTTTGCAACCGTTACCGGTGTTTTGACCGGAGAAGCAGATGCTCTCGTTAAGACAAGGGATTGTCCTGCTTTCACTTTGCTGGTGGAACGAATGTTGTTCATTTTTGCCAGGAGATCAAGCGAGATTTTATGTTTTTTGGCGATGCCTGAAAGCGTTTCTCCCTTTTTTACAATATGGGTTACGGAACCATTTTTTGGTTTTGACGGCTCTTGAGGCGTTTCTGAAATTTCCGGAATTTCATCCAGCTTGGAAAGCAATATTTCCGAATATCCGATGGGAAGTTTAAGGGGATAGGCATCTCCCGGGGTGATTTCCCATCGCAGTTCAGAATTGAGCAGTTTGAGGGTGGGCTGCGGAATTCCGGTGGCTTCTGAAATGCTTTTCAGATGAAGGTTCCCCCGAATTTCCGTGATTTCAAATTCAATTGGCGGCTCTGGTGTGATATCCTGGATGCCATATTGTTCGGGATTGGAAACAATATGCAATGTGGCAATAAATCTGGGTACATAGCGGGCCGTCTCGCGTGGCAGCTTTTCGTAGAGATCCCAAAAATTATCAAGATAATTTATGGATTGACTGTTGATGGTCCGCATGACCCGTCCTTCACCACAGTTGTATGCCGCCAGAACCGTCTCCCAGTCGCCAAACAGATTGTGGAGTTCCTTAAGATATGCAATGGCTCCTTTTGTCGATTTATAGGGATCCATCCGTTCGTCAATATAATTGTCCCGCGCCAATCCGAACCGGTATCCGGTCGATGCAATAAACTGCCACATTCCCAGTGCTCTGGCAGTTGAATAGGCAGTGGATTTGTATCCGCTTTCAATCAGGGGGAGCCATGCCAGCTCAACGGGCAGTCCCTCTTTTAACAGTTCTGCCTCAATCCACTGACGGTAGCGGCCGGACCGCTGATAGGCACTGGCAAAAAATTCTTTTTCAGCGCCCTGTGTCAGCAGATGAATTTCAGCTTTGACATGATCATTCATAACCAGGGGAATGCTGTTGTGATTGGGTCTCCGGGCAACATATTGGGACGAATAAATTTCTATGACGCGTTTGGAAATCAGATGCCGGATGTCCTCTTTTTGTTGCATCAGTCGGGGGCGATCATGGGTATTGATTTTTAATATCAGGGAATATGCGGTATCAAGCGACTGAATGGCATTTTCGGTTTCTCCTTTTTGCCAGAAATCCTGAGAAAGCTGGCAAAAATCAAGTGCTTCATCCAGAATATTCTGATTTTCAATACCAAATTCCAGGCTGTCCTCATCTTCCCCCGGGGGAATCAGATCCAGATCAGAATCGCTGATTTCGCGTGGGATACGGGAAGGATAGGCAGAAGGCGTGGAAGCGGCTGAAGCAGTTTGGTGGGTTGAGGCGATTGCGGCTGAAGAGGGGGAAGCTTCCAATTTTAAGGAAGGGGCAGAATCGGCATGCATTTGTTTGGCACAACCGGTAAAGAGTATCAGGCAAAAAACGATGACGATTGGGAATTTATAAAAATTCACGGTGAAATCTCCAGTTTACTTTATATCATTAGAATCGGGGTGCAAATGCAACTGAAACCTGAATGCAAAAGGACAAAACCGGTATCAGAGCCCCGGTATCAGAATAATTGATCTTTTATCCTATTAAAAATCGGGGTGTCAAGAGCTTAAAATCAAAGATATGAGTCAATAAGGGGTATGACGAGACAAAACTGATAAAATCAATTGATTTTTTAACAAAGAGAATGTTACATTTTGATAGTAAGGTTCTTAATTTAACTCTTGTACTGATAAAACCCCGACAGGGGCTTTTTTTGTCTTCAGAAATGACCGGCAGACTACTGGCAGAATTGTCAATATTCAGATGCCGAAGGGTCTATGCAGATTTCTTTATCAGCGAACAGCCAATATTCCAGATTTCACTCTCAGGATCAGAATGAATTTGAGGATTGATTGGATTTGAATGGCCTGGCTTTCAAAAGATCTTCTGAAATTTTTATAAAAATAAATCGTTTTTTATAAAAAAATAATTGATTTTTTCAGTAAACAGGATTAAAAGACAAATTTTGTAAGGATATTCCGGTGCGCGATGCGAACGCGCCAGCGTAGCTCAGTTGGTAGAGCTACTGATTTGTAATCAGTGGGTCGGGGGTTCGAGTCCCTTCGCTGGCTTCAATACCTGAAAATCAACAGAATACAAAGCGAGTCAGTAAAATCGATTTGGGTGGGGTTCCCGAGTGGCCAAAGGGAACAGACTGTAAATCTGTCGGCGACGCCTTCGGAGGTTCAAATCCTCCCCCCACCACCAGCCGTGAAAGAGCCGCAAGTAGGAGACCAGAGTGCAATGTGATGCATTTTGAGTTTGCCGGTACTACAGCGCCTTCTGTCAAATGATTAAATGGTTCTTAAGGACAACGGATGATCCGGGCTTTTTCTGAAAAAGCCTGAAATGTAAGCGGGAGTAGCTCAGTTGGTAGAGCTCCAGCCTTCCAAGCTGGATGTCGCGAGTTCGAATCTCGTCTCCCGCTCCAGCTTACACATTTGCAGCCGAATGCATATAGTCGTCAATTGTCCCTTAAACAGCATATGCCCACGTAGCTCAGTAGGTAGAGCGCTTCCTTGGTAAGGAAGAGGTTCACCGGTCCGATTCCGGTCGTGGGCTCCATTTCTTTTAAAAAGACATGCATTCAGGATAATATCGATCATTCGAGAATTTTTATATCAGGGGAGGTAGGCATATGGCTAAGGAGAAGTTTGAGCGGACGAAGCCGCATGTGAATGTGGGGACGATCGGGCATATCGATCACGGGAAGACGACCTTGACTGCGGCGATTACCAAGCATAATGGTCTTCGCGGTATGGCGAAGTATGTACCGTTTGATCAGATTGACAAAGCGCCGGAAGAGAAGGAACGCGGGATAACGATTGCGACGGCGCATGTGGAATATGAGACAAAAAATCGGCACTATGCCCATGTGGACTGTCCGGGACATGCAGACTATATCAAGAATATGATAACGGGTGCTGCGCAAATGGACGGAGCGATTCTGGTGGTTGCGGCAGATGATGGACCGATGCCACAGACCCGGGAGCACATATTGCTGGCGCGTCAGGTTGGGGTGCCGAAGATTGTGGTATTTTTGAACAAGTGTGATATGGTGGATGATCCGGAGCTGATAGAGCTGGTAGAGCTGGAGCTGCGGGAGCTTTTGAGCAAGTATGATTTTCCGGGAGATGACACGCCAATCATTCGGGGCAGCGCGCTGAAGGCGCTGGAGAGTGACAGTCCGGACAGCGAAGAGGCCAAATGCATATTTGAACTGATGGATGCGATTGATTCATTCATACCGGAGCCCAAGCGTGATATTGACAAGCCGTTTTTGATGCCGATAGAAGATGTGTTCAGCATATCGGGTCGTGGGACGGTGGTAACGGGTCGTGTTGAGCGCGGGATCGTCAAGGTTGGGGAGAATGTCGAGATTGTTGGGATACGTCCGACAATCAAGACGGTATGTACCGGAGTGGAGATGTTCCGGAAGCTGCTGGACGAGGGACGCGCGGGAGACAACATTGGGGTATTGCTGCGCGGGACCAAGCGTGAGGAAGTTGAGCGTGGGCAGGTAGTGGCGCACCCGGGTTCAATAACTCCGCATACGAAGTTCAAGGCAGAGGTGTATATTTTAAGCAAAGAGGAAGGTGGTCGTCACACACCTTTTTTCAAGGGATATCGGCCGCAGTTTTATTTTCGAACGACGGATGTGACCGGGATACTGACCCTGCCGGAAGGGGTGGAGATGGTGATGCCTGGTGATAATGTTGCGATATCTGCAGAGCTGATCACCCCGATTGCCATGGAGAAAGAGTTGCGATTCGCCATACGGGAAGGCGGAAGAACGGTCGGCGCAGGCGTTGTCAGCGAAATTATCGAATAATTATTAAGGAGTATGACCGTGAGAGTAATCGTCACGCTTTCGTGTCTGGAATGCAAACAAAAAAATTATACCACCACTAAAAATAAAAAAACAACTCCCGACAAACTTGAATTCAGCAAATATTGCAGATTCTGCAAAAAACATACTGCTCATAAAGAAAGCAAGTAAGTCGCCGGATGGGTCACACCGATCCGATCTTTAATTATCCGGAATGTCATTTACAGGCCAGTAGCTCTAACGGTAGAGCGTCGGACTCCAAATCCGAGTGCTGGGGGTTCGAATCCCTCCTGGCCTGCCAACATTGAATGAGGAGAAAGCTCAAAGCGATCTGGCAGGGTAATCAGAATTATAATTGCCCGCCCTTTGAGCTTTCTCCATTTTTAGGAGAGCAATGGGACGGTTACTCAAGAAAAAAGATCCTCAGTTAAAAAAAAAAAAGAAGGCTGAGACTGAACCGAATGACACAGGCGATATGTCTATATCCCAATCGTCCAATTCTGGCGCATCTGCCGCTGTTTTAAAAGACACCTCGGCCAGGATGGGATCACCAAAAAAATCGATTGGTGATATCCAAACTCCAAATTTCCTTTTGAAGAATCGATATGTAAGCCAAAGTATCCAATTCTTACGGGAGGTCAAGGTAGAACTGAAAAAGGTTGCCTGGCCGACTCGTAAGCAAACAGCCGGTTCAACTGTGGCTGTCATCATCCTGGTTATGCTGATATCACTGTTTTTAGGCGTTGTGGACGTCGGTCTGTCCAGCCTGATACATACGGTTTTGAATTAGGAGAGAGACAGTGTCCCTGAAATGGTATGTTGTGCATGTCTATTCCGGCTTTGAAAAGAAAGTCAAACAGGCGCTGGATGACAGAATCGCCACATCACCAAATCCCGAAAAATTTGGTGATGTACTGGTTCCAACCGAGCAGATTGTTGAACTGGTAAAAGGAAAACGCAAGGAATCGTCCCGCAAATTTTATCCGGGATATATTCTTGTCAGAATGGAACTGGATGATGAGACTTGGCATATTGTGAACGACACCCCCAAAGTCACGGGATTTTTGGGTGGAAAGACCAGGCCATCGCCACTTTCCGATGAAGAGGCATCATCCATACTCAAACGGATGGAAGCAGGAAAACTTAAGCCCAAGCCAAAATATTTTTTCGAGCCGGGTGATGAAATTCGGGTCATTGACGGACCATTTAACAATTTTAACGGCACTGTGGATGAGGTCAATCCAGAAAAAGGCAAAATACGCGTGCTCGTTACCATATTTGGACGTCCCACACCAGTGGAACTTGAATTTGTTCAGGTTACTAAAATCTAAATATCAGGAGTCGGAGTCAGATGGCAAAAAAGGTCATTGCACAGGTTAAATTGCAGGTTACTGCCGGAAAAGCCAATCCATCACCGCCTATTGGTCCTGCATTGGGCCAGCATGGCGTTAATATTATGGAGTTTTGTAAAACATTTAACGCCAGAACTGCCAATGATGAGGGCATGATCATCCCGGTTATTGTGACGGTTTATCAGGATAGATCGTTTACTTTTATTACCAAAACGCCTCCCGCATCCATATTGATCAAAAAAGCCGCCAATATCACCAAGGGCGCAGCAGACCCCAAACGGAACCGCGTCGGCCGTTTGACCGGGGATCAGATCGCTGAAATTGCCAGAATGAAGATGGTCGATCTGAATGCCAATGATCTGGATGCTGCCTGTAAAATAATTCGGGGTACTGCGAGAAGCATGGGGATTGAAGTTGTCTAATGTGTAAAAAGGAGTCTATTTAAACATGCCTACACGGGGAAAGAAATATTTAGAATCGCGAAAAAAGATTGACTCGCTTAAACGCCATGCTCTGGCCGAGGCGGTTCAATTGGCTATTGAATCATCCTACGCAAAATTTAATGAAACGATCGATATTGCCGTTAAACTTGGCGTGGATCCCAGGCATGCTGACCAAATGGTCAGAGGCACTGTTGTTCTACCCAATGGATTGGGAAAAACCGTTCGTGTGTTGGTTTTTGCAAAAGGGGAAAAAGAAAAAGAGGCAATGGATTCCGGCGCCGATTACGCAGGTGGTGATGATCTGGTTGAAAAGATAAAAGGCGGTTGGCTCGATTTTGACAAAGCTGTCGCAACGCCGGATATGATGGGCACCGTGGGCAAGATCGGAAAGATTCTTGGGCCGCGTGGTCTGATGCCGAATGCCAAAACAGGAACAGTGACATTCGATGTCGCCCGGGCTGTCAATGAACTGAAAGCGGGTAAAATTGACTTTAGAACCGAAAAGGCCGGTATCGTTCACGCACCGATGGGAAAAGTCTCTTTTGGTGTGGAAAAGATTGTGCAAAATATGAGTGCATTTCTGGAAACCATCATGCGGTTGAAACCCTCGACCGCAAAAGGGACTTATGTCAAAAGTATCGCTGTGTCGACGACGATAGGACCTGGGATACGGGTTGACGCCGCCACACTCAAAGATATTGGAAAAAATTAGACCGGCCTGAAAACCGGATGAACAGATAACTCCCTGATGTACTTGACTTTTTGATTTCACTTGAAAAATTAAAATTTGAGTGATTCAAACCTGTCAATTGGATTCTGATATACCGCTGGAAAACAGAAAGATCATGGATGGAAACCTGATTTTCCGGTTACAGCAGGAACCTGAATCCCGATGTTATCTGAATTACATGGCTTGAATCCATTTCAGTTCAATATGCGATGTATTTTTATTTTATGCTTTACTGACTGGCTGTTGAGTGCCATTCTGTTGTTATGTCCCTTTCGAAGTAGGAGGGGATTTACCTGTCAAAGACCGTAGGTACACAGTTTTGTGTTTAATTGGCGATGCTGACCTGCCGAGATAGGGTTGAAATCTTATGAATACAAATTTCTTATGGACCTATTCGACCATATCAGCCAAATCCCTTCGGTTATAATCCATGCGAAAAGGAGGTGGGATAAACAGTGAAATTAGATGAAAAAATTCAGATTGTTGAGGAATTCAGACAAAAATTCTTAAAATCCAAGGTTGTGATTGCAACCAGTTATATCGGATTGAATGTTGCGCAGATGAGTCAGTTGCGCCGGAAATTGCTGGAAAGCGGAAGTGAATACCATGTCGTCAAGAACACCCTGCTTCGCAGGGCGTCTGATGATAATGAAATGGCAGTCCTTCAGCAACATTTCAAGGGAACGACTGGAATTGCCCTGAACTATGTTGATCCGGTCGCCCCTGCCAAGGTACTGATGGATTTTTCGAAGGACAATGAAAAGCTTTTCATCAAAGGCGGCGCATTGAATGGAAAGCAGATCACTCCAGAGGGTATTCAGTCTCTGGCGACACTTCCTTCGAGAGAGGTTTTGCTTGGTCAACTGCTTTCTGTCATGAATGGGGTACCTACTGCGCTTGTCAGAGTGCTCAATAATATTCCGCAGAATTTTATGAATGTGCTTTCGGCCATCAAAGACCAGAAAGCAAATGCGGAGAACCTATAAAATTATTTGCAGTAACTGGAGGATTTAGAAATGTCGAATATTTCAAAAGCTGATGTGATTGAATTCATTGCCAACATGACTGTGCTTGAACTTTCTGAAATGATCAAGGAAATGGAAGAAAAATTTGGTGTTTCGGCTGCTGCGCCGGTTGCGATGATGGCTGCGGCACCAACTGCTGCTGCAGAAGCCGAACCTGAAAAAACCGAGTTTACGGTCATGCTGACCGGATTCGGTGACAAAAAAATTCAGGTCATCAAGGAAGTGCGGACGGTTACCGGTTTGGGTCTGAAAGAAGCCAAGGATTTGGTGGAAGGTGTTCCGAGCCCATTAAAGGAAGGCGTTGCAAAAGATGAAGCAGAAAAAATCAAGGCTCAGATCGAGGCAGCCGGAGGAACAATCGAAATAAAATAGATAAGTATCTGAAAAATAACTTTTATTCTGGATGGGATGTAAAGGCTTAATGCCTTTTATCCCATCTGTACTTTTCAGAATCTACTATTGGAGATCCCATGACCCAAATGCCTCCGTCAAACATGCGAATTCGAAAAAACTTTGGCAAAATCAAAAAAATCACAGAAATACCGGATCTAATCGGCATTCAGAAAGAGTCTTACAGACGGTTTCTCCAAATGAATATCGACCCTGAAAAAAGACGGGATGTCGGTCTTCAGGCCGTATTCAACTCGGTCTTTCCGATAAAGGATTTTACCGGGAGTGCATCTCTGGAGTTCGTCGCCTACAGGTTTGGAGAAATTAAGCATGGGGTTGAAGAGTGTATTCATAGGGGAATGACCTATGAAATACCGCTTCGAATCACGGTTCGACTCGTTGTTTATGATTCGGACAAGGATTCCGGTTTATCCACCATTCGGGATATCAAGGAGCAGGAGATCTACTTTGGGACTCTCCCGCTGATGACTGAAAAAGGTACATTTATTATTAATGGTACTGAACGGGTTATTGTCAGTCAACTTCATCGATCATCGGGTGTCTTTTTCGATCACGACAAAGGTAAAACACATTCCAGTGGAAAAGTAATATACAGTTCGCGGATTATTCCGGTTCGCGGATCATGGATTGACATGGAAATCGATGCGAAAGATATTGTTTATATCCGCATCGACCGACGTCGCAAATTTCCCCTGACATTGCTGCTGAAAGCCTTCGGGTATGCTCCGGAAGATATGCTTTCCTATTTTTATGATTTTGAAACCGTTGTCATTCGGGGGAAAAAATCCGAGGAGGAGTTTTACAAGTCCCTGAATGAAGCACTTCAAAAAGGCCAGAAGGCCACCAAAGACATACCGGATCCGGTTACTCATGAAATTCTGGTAAAAAAAGGAAAAATTATCTCACAAAAGGCTTTGCGGCGACTGCGGTCCGAAAACGTTCATGAAATTCCAATTCATGCTGACGAAATTATCGGAAAAATTCTTGCCTCAACAGTTGTAAATCGGGGTACGGGTGAAATTCTGGCCAAGTGCAATGATGTGATGGATGACGTGCTGCTGAAACGCTTTGTCGGGGCGTCGGTCACCGAATTCAATCTTCTTTATATTGATGGCACGGCCAGCAGTGATTCGATTCGAAAAACGCTTACGGTTGACAAGGTCGCTTCCCGGGAAGAAGCTCTTGTGGAATTATACCGTCGACTGCGCCCCGGAAATCCGGCCACGCATGAGGTGGCGCAGGAATTTCTGGATCATCTGTTTTTTAAAAGTGCGTTTTACGACTTGTCCGGTGTCGGACGTCTCAAAATCAATCAGAGCCTTGGAATTGATTGCGCCGCAGACCTTCGCATTCTCAGGCGGGAGGATATTCTGGCAACGGCCCGTCATTTGATACGCCTTCGGGAAACTCAGGGCACTGTCGACGATATCGATCATTTGGGCAATCGAAGGGTCCGGGCCGTCGGAGAACTGCTTGAAAACCAGTATCGTATCGGGCTGGTCAGAATGGAACGGGCAATCAAGGAGCGAATGAGCCTCCAGGAAGTGGAAGCACTGATGCCCAATGATTTTATTAATCCGAAGCCGGTTTCCGCAGTCATCAAGGAATTTTTTGGCACCAGCCAGCTCAGCCAGTTCATGGATCAGACCAATCCACTTTCGGAAACGACCCATAAACGGCGTTTGAGCGCTTTGGGGCCGGGGGGGCTGACGCGTGAACGTGCAGGCTTTGAAGTTCGGGATGTTCATCCATCCCATTATGGTCGAATTTGTCCGATTGAGACACCGGAAGGTCCCAACATCGGTTTGATCGTCTCCCTCAGTACATATGCCCAGGTGAATGAATATGGGTTTATCGAAACACCCTATCAGGTCGTCAAAGACAGCCGGTTAACCAAACAGGTCCGGTTTCTCAGCGCCTTTGATGAAAAAAAACTTCCTATTGCCCAGGCCAATGCGGCCCTTTCACCAGAAGGATATTTTACCAGTGATTCTGTGAGCTGCCGGGTGGAAGGCGAGTTTACCATGGCCAGGCGGGAAGATATTCAATTGATGGATATTTCTCCCAATCAGTTGGTCAGCGTGTCGGCATCGTTGATTCCATTTTTAGAAAACGATGACGCCAACCGCGCGCTCATGGGATCCAACATGCAGCGTCAGGCAGTGCCGCTTCTGGTTAGTGAGTCTCCTTTGATCGGAACAGGAATAGAAGGCGTTGTTGCGAGAGATTCCGGCGTTGCAGTTGTTGCCGAACGGGATGGAATTGTCGACTATGTCGATGCCTCCCGAATTGTCCTGCGCCATGACATCAGTCAGGATATACGTCAGCGGCCCGTAACGATATGTAATCTGAAGAAATTTGTGCGGAGTAATCAGAATACCTGCTTCAATCACCGTCCAATTGTCAAAAAAGGCCAAACCGTCCTGAAAGGACAGATTATCGCTGACGGTCCAGCGACCGACCGCGGGGAGCTGGCTCTGGGCAAGAATGTGGTGGTTGCATTCATGCCATGGGGGGGATACAATTTCGAAGACTCCATTCTTGTTGGCGAACGACTGGTTCGGGAGGGGATTTATACATCGATTCACATCGAAGAATTTGAGGTGGTTTCACGCGACACCAAACTTGGCAAGGAAGAAATTACACGGGATATCCCGAACGTCGGCGAAGAGGCCATGAAAAACCTGGATGACAGCGGCATCATTCGTCTGGGTGCTGAAGTCAGTCCGGGGGATATTCTTGTCGGAAAAATTACACCCAAAGGTGAAACCCAGTTGTCTCCTGAAGAGAAGCTTTTGCGCGCCATATTTGGAGAAAAAGCCGGAGATGTCAAGGATACATCACTTCGTGTCCCACCCGGCATTCAGGGGATTGTTATTGACGCCAAGGTTTTTTCGAGACGGGGCAGTGAAAAAGATGATCGAACCCGGCAGATCGAAGACAATGAAATTGCCGCACTCGAACGGGATATGGCCGATGAGCTGGATGTACTTGAATCAGTCGTTCGAGAGCATCTGATTCGTTTTCTGGAAGGGCAAACCTGTCTTACGCCGTTCAAAAAGGGGAAGCGGATGATCCTTTCCAAACGGACTGTCATTACCGCAGATATCCTGAAGGATATGCCAGTGGATCAGTTTGATGGCATTGTTGTTGCCAGTCCGGAACTGACAGAACAGATACATCGGCTTCTGGAGCAGTATGATGAGGAACGGAAGACGATACGGGACAATTTCGAAAAGCATGCTTCCCGTTTTGAAAAGGGGGATGATCTCCCGCCCGGCGTTATAAAAATGGTAAAGGTTTATGTCGCCATGAAGCGAAAACTTTCCGTCGGTGACAAGATGGCAGGCCGCCACGGAAACAAGGGTGTTGTGTCCCGCATATTGCCGCAGGAGGATTTGCCCTATTTTGCGGACGGAACACCGGTTGACATGCTTTTGAACCCATTGGGTGTCCCTTCGCGAATGAATGTTGGGCAGGTACTTGAGATTCATCTGGGCATGGCCGCCAAAGGTCTCGGACAGCAACTCAGCAATATGTTGCATGAGAAAAAAATAGATCTAATACGTCAAAAATTCAATCAGATATTTTCAACGGCCTATGAGGAGGATGAGTCGGCGCGTGCGTTGTTAAAAACGCTGGATGATTCCGATTTGACGGTGATGGCAAGGAGCATGCAAAAAGGTGTACCCATGGCCACGCCGGTATTTGATGGCGCGAAGGAAAATGAGATCAAGGATTTGCTGGAAACCGGGGGATTATCCCGAACGGCTCAGACCACGCTTTATGACGGTCGTACCGGAGAGGCATTTAAAGAAAAAATAACCGTTGGGGTGATGTATATGCTAAAGCTTCACCATCTGGTTGATGACAAAATTCATGCGAGATCGATCGGACCTTACTCGCTCGTTACCCAGCAGCCTCTGGGAGGGAAGGCTCAGTTTGGCGGCCAGCGCCTGGGTGAAATGGAAGTATGGGCCATGGAAGCATATGGGGCGGCGCATATCCTCCAGGAATTTTTAACCGTAAAATCAGATGATATGGCTGGCCGGACCCGAATGTATGAAAAAATCGTCAAGGGACAGAATACACTTGAGCCAGGAATCCCTGAATCCTTCAAGGTGTTGACCAGTGAACTGATGGCGCTTGGACTGGATATTGCGCTTCTGGAAGAAAAGGCAACGCTGTAACCGGAAATTATTCTGCCCAACAAAAGGAGGATTTTTTTGGAATCATTATACGATTATTTTGTTAAGCCCATGGATCCCAAACGGTATTCGGGTGTACAGATTGCCCTGGCTTCTCCGGAACAGATACTGCAATGGTCGCATGGAGAAATTAAAAAGCCCGAAACCATCAATTACCGAACGTTCAAGCCGGAGCGGGATGGGCTGTTTTGCGCAAAGATTTTTGGGCCCACAAAAGATTATGAGTGCAACTGCGGCAAATACAAACGCATGAAACACCGTGGCGTTATCTGTGAGAAATGCGGCGTCGAGGTGATTCAGTCGAAAGTCAGACGCGAACGCATGGCCCATATTGAACTGGCATGCCCGGTTGCACACATCTGGTTTCTCAAAAGCCTTCCAAGCAAAATCGGAAATGTCCTGGACCTGACCCTGAAAAATCTTGAGAAAGTACTGTATTTTGACAGCTACATCGTTGTAGATCCCAAAGATACCGGATTGGCCCGGGGCCAGTTATTGTCCGAAGACAAATATCGAGAGGCGCTTGAAAAATATGGCCCGAAGTTTGAAGCGGGCATCGGGGCCGAAGCCATCAAAACGCTGCTTGATAACACGGATATCGAATCGATTTATCAGGAACTCCGGACCGAAATTCGCAACACCACATCTGTTCCCAAACGCCAGAAAATGGCCAAACGACTGAAGATTGTGGATGCATTCAGACGATCCGGTATTGATCCGACATGGATGATCATGGATGTTATCCCGGTTTTGCCCCCGGATCTCCGGCCGCTTGTTCCTTTGGAGGGCGGTCGATTTGCCACATCGGATCTCAATGACCTGTACCGCAGGGTCATCAATCGAAATAACCGGTTAAAGCGTCTGATTGAACTTCGGGCGCCGGACATTATTATCCGCAATGAAAAACGGATGCTGCAGGAGGCGGTTGATGTACTGTTTGACAATGGCCGTCATGGCCGGGTCATCACCGGAACCAATAAACGCCCTCTGAAATCACTCAGTGACACACTGAAAGGCAAGCAGGGGCGTTTTCGACAGAATCTTCTGGGCAAGCGGGTTGATTATTCCGGACGAACCGTCATTACTGTCGGACCCAATCTCCGACTTCAGCAGTGCGGGCTTCCCAAAAAAATGGCTCTTGAGCTGTTCAAACCCTTTATCTATTATCGGCTTGAGCAAAAAGGCCTGGTTCAGACCGTAAAAAGCGCCAAAAAAATGGTTGAAAAAGAGGTCCCTGAGGTTTGGGATACATTGGATGAAGTGGTAAGGGAATATCCTGTCATGCTCAACCGGGCGCCGACACTTCACCGCTTGGGCATCCAGGCTTTTGAACCGCTTTTGATCGAAGGCAAGGCGATCCAGTTACATCCCCTGGTGTGTACGGCGTTCAATGCGGATTTTGACGGAGACCAGATGGCGGTCCATATTCCGCTTTCAGTTGAGTCCCAGATCGAGGCACGGGTCTTGATGCTATCCAGCAACAATATCCTGTCACCTGCCAACGGAAGCCCTACCATTGTGCCCAGCCAGGATATTGTATTGGGCATATATTACATGACCAGGGGAATCATCGGTTCCAAAGGCGAGGGAAAGCTCTTTTCCAGCCCGGCAGAGGTACGATGCGCCTATGATTCGGGCGAGGTTGCGCTTCATGCCAAAATTGTTGTCCGAATCAACGAAAAGCGTGTGGAAACAACAGTCGGCCGGATTCTGCTGTGGGAAATAATGCCCAAGGAAATTATTATGGTGCTCCGCCATATCATGACAGAAACCGAGGAAGCTGCGAGAGAGGCCCTGACAAAAATAAATCAGTATGCCATCTGGCGTCAGCGCGTTGAGGAGCAGAATCTGGATGAAGAAGATCGGGCTGAAGCGCTGTCAAAACCAGAAGGTCTTTCTTTTACCAATGCCGTAAATCAGTTTTCTGTTTCCCCGGATCGCGTGAACGGCGGGTTGATCGGCCGGCTGAGAAATGATGAGTTTATCCGGATATTCTCTATTGAAAAAGAGGAGTTGGATGCACTCTTCTCACTGGAAAAAGGTTCCATCAGTCACATCATTTTTATGGAGGGTGGCTATCATCTGTTCGAAGTCATCGAGTGTACGCCCGAAATTCCGTTTGAGATTATCAACACAGTCATGGATAAAAAAGCCCTTCGGGATCTTGTTGATTATGCGTACCGGAATTTGGGCCCCAAATCTACGGTCATTCTGTCAGACAGGTTGAAAGATCTGGGATATCGATATTCAACCGAAGCCGGAATATCCATTTCTATTGATGCCATGATCATTCCGGAAAGTAAATGGGATATCATTTTGCAGGCTGATGAAAAAGTTAAGGAAATTGACAAGCAGTATAATGAGGGATTGATCACAAAAGGTGAAAAATACAATAAAGTTGTGGATATCTGGGCAAAGGCTACAGACGATGTCGCCAATGAAATGATGGATGCCATGAAATGGGAAGAGCTTCGGGATTCACACGGAGAACCGGTCCTGGATGAAAAGGGGTTACGGAAAAAACAGGAAAGTATGAACCCCATCTACATGATGGCCGACTCCGGCGCCCGGGGCAGCAAAGATCAGATGCGTCAGCTTGCTGGAATGCGTGGACTGATGGCCAAGCCGTCAGGCGAAATTATTGAAACACCCATTAATGCGAATTTTCGTGAAGGTCTTTCGGTTCTGCAGTATTTTATTTCGACACATGGCGCCCGCAAAGGTCTGGCTGATACGGCACTGAAAACAGCCAATTCCGGATACCTGACGCGTAGGTTGGCCGATGTGGCCCAAGACTGCGTGGTGTATGAAACCGATTGTGGGACGCTTGTTGGCGTGGATGTGGAGCCGTTGATGGAAGGTGGTGAAATAATCCAGCGCCTGGGTGAACGGGTGCTGGGTAGAATTGCTGCAGAAGACATTCTGGATCCGTTTACCGATATGGTGCTGATTACGGCAGGCACAGAGCTGGATGAAAAGGCTGTGAAAGTGATTGAAGATGCCGGAATCACCAATGTGAAAATCCGTAGCGTTCTGACATGCAAATCCAAGTATGGTGTTTGCTCAAAATGTTATGGACGGGATCTGGCGCATGGCCATCTGGTGGAGATTGGTCAGGCTGTTGGTATTCTGGCAGCGCAATCCATTGGTGAGCCTGGCACTCAGTTGACCATGCGCACCTTTCATATCGGGGGCACGGCCAGCAGGCGGGTCGAGCAGGCGGACATTCGAGCTCGGGTTGATGGCAGAATCAAATTTATCGATTTGAATGTGGTTGAAAACAAGGAAAAGCAGTTGATTGTCATGAATCGACGTGGCGGTGAATTTGCAATTATCGGCGATACCGGAAGAGAACTGGAAAGATACCCGGTAATTTATGGGGCGCAGATTGTTGTATCCGACAATCAGAAAGTAAAGTTGGGCGATTTGCTGGCAACCTGGGACCCCTTTACGACCCCGATTATTACCGAAGTGGACGGTGTGTCAAAATTCGGCGATATCATTGCAAACAAGACCATGCAGGAAAAGGTGGATTCAGTTACCGGAAAATCCAGCCGAACGATCATCGAATCCAAAAATATGGAAGAAAGACCCCGCATTTCCATAAAGGATAATGAAGGGAAAACGGCGAGACTACCCAAATCTTCCGGTGTGGCACGTTACATGCTGCCGGTGAATGCCATTATTCTGGTGGATGAGGGCGATGATGTCAAGGCGGGTGATATTCTTGCAAAACTGCCAAGGGCGACTACCAAAACAAAGGATATCACCGGTGGTCTTCCCAGGGTTGCGGAGCTTTTTGAAGTCCGAAAGCCAAAGGAAGTGGCGATTCTGAGTGAAATCGATGGGTATGTATCCATTTCAAAAAGCAATAAGAAAGGCAAACAGAAGGTAATTGTTACACCCGTGGATGTCGGAGAAAAAAAAGAATACCTGATACCCAGGGGCAAACATATCAATGTTTATGAAGGAGATTATGTAAAAGCAGGTGAACCGCTTATCGGAGGCTCCAAAATACCTCAGGATATTCTGAATATTGAAGGTGATATTGCCTTGGCCCGCTATCTGGTAAATGAAGTTCAGGAAGTTTATCGGCTTCAGGGTGTTCGAATCAACGATAAACACATCGAAGTCATTGTCAGACAGATGATGCGACGGGTCAAAATCACATCCATAGGTGACTCCGATTTCATTCTGGATGAACAGGTTGATAAAATCCGCTTTCAGGATATCAATGGACGACTTTTGGAAGCCGGGAGCGAGCCGGCAAGGGCAGAACCCCTGATCCTGGGAATTACAAAGGCGTCACTCAGCACGGACAGTTTTATTTCTGCGGCATCATTTCAGGAAACCACCAAGATACTGACCGATGCATCAATCGGTAAAACCAGAGATTCCCTGAGAGGACTGAAAGAAAACGTGATTATGGGGCGTCTGATTCCTGCCGGAACGGGGTTTCCGGAATATCGAAATATAATGGTCGAATCAACGGCATGATATACGTGATTGCCACGGCAGATTTTGGGCTGAAAGTTATTTTATATCAAAAATGCCAATTTAAAAGGATGCGGCCGGAAGCGATGGCACGCATTGCCGCCTAAAAAATTGGAACCGGTAATCCTATACCTGACTCAAATCAATAAGCTGCCGGTCGCTTTCCAAATCATATTCCAGTTGACAATTATGGAATTAAAATATATATAAACACATTTTGTGTGCATCAGGTAATTGACGAAGATTTATTCAAGGGGAAAAAATGCCAACGATTAATCAGCTAGTCAGAAAAGGCAGAGAAAGAATCAAAAAGAAAACCAGTACACCGGCCTTGAAAGGGGCTCCTCAAAAAAGAGGGGTGTGTACACGCGTGTATACATCGACTCCCAAAAAGCCAAATTCCGCGCTCAGAAAGGTTGCAAGGGTCAGGCTGACTACGGGTATAGAGGTTACTGCTTATATTCCCGGAATCGGTCATAACCTGCAGGAGCATTCGGTTGTTCTGGTTCGAGGGGGAAGGGTGAAGGATTTGCCCGGGGTAAGATATCACATCATTCGGGGAACCCTGGATACGTTGGGTGTTGAAGATCGCAAGCAGGGACGATCCAAATATGGCGCAAAAAAGCCCAAATAACATTCACCACAGTGGTGCATATCCAAATATTCAGTAACAGAGGGTCATGGTGTAACAATGCCAAGAAGACGAGATATCCAGGAACGATCGATTTTGCCAGATTACAAATATGAGAGCAAACTGGCAGCCAAATTTATAAAAGCCATCATGAAAGATGGGAAAAAAAGCCTGGCAGAAGCCATACTTTACCGGGCATTCAATATAATCGAAACAAAACTTGGGGAACCGCCGCTTAAGGTTTTTGAGCAGGCGATTGAGAATACGAGGCCGGTCATTGAGGTTAAATCCAGGCGGGTAGGGGGGTCGACATACCAGGTGCCTACGGAAATCCGGACGTCAAGAAGAACGGCACTGAGTATTCGCTGGATCATCGGCTTTGCCCGAAAGCGGGCCGAAAAAAGCATGGCCGACAAGCTGGCAGGTGAGTTTATGGACGCTGCCAACAATCGGGGCGCCTCTATCAAAAAACGTGAAGACACTCATAAGATGGCCGATGCAAATAAAGCTTTTGCACATTACCGCTGGTAAATCAGATTTTGTAAATTTATTGGGGCTGGCTTTCGCGATCTTCTGATCATGAAAAGAACAGCTTGCCGCGATTAAGGGAGGTAGGCATATGGCTAAGGAGAAGTTTGAGCGGACGAAGCCGCATGTGAATGTGGGGACGATCGGGCATATCGATCACGGGAAGACGACCTTGACTGCGGCGATTACCAAGCATAATGGTCTTCGCGGTATGGCGAAGTATGTACCGTTTGATCAGATTGACAAAGCGCCGGAAGAGAAGGAACGCGGGATAACGATTGCGACGGCGCATGTGGAATATGAGACAAAAAATCGGCACTATGCCCATGTGGACTGTCCGGGACATGCAGACTATATCAAGAATATGATAACGGGTGCTGCGCAAATGGACGGAGCGATTCTGGTGGTTGCGGCAGATGATGGACCGATGCCACAGACCCGGGAGCACATATTGCTGGCGCGTCAGGTTGGGGTGCCGAAGATTGTGGTATTTTTGAACAAGTGTGATATGGTGGATGATCCGGAGCTGATAGAGCTGGTAGAGCTGGAGCTGCGGGAGCTTTTGAGCAAGTATGATTTTCCGGGAGATGACACGCCAATCATTCGGGGCAGCGCGCTGAAGGCGCTGGAGAGTGACAGTCCGGACAGCGAAGAGGCCAAATGCATATTTGAACTGATGGATGCGATTGATTCATTCATACCGGAGCCCAAGCGTGATATTGACAAGCCGTTTTTGATGCCGATAGAAGATGTGTTCAGCATATCGGGTCGTGGGACGGTGGTAACGGGTCGTGTTGAGCGCGGGATCGTCAAGGTTGGGGAGAATGTCGAGATTGTTGGGATACGTCCGACAATCAAGACGGTATGTACCGGAGTGGAGATGTTCCGGAAGCTGCTGGACGAGGGACGCGCGGGAGACAACATTGGGGTATTGCTGCGCGGGACCAAGCGTGAGGAAGTTGAGCGTGGGCAGGTAGTGGCGCACCCGGGTTCAATAACTCCGCATACGAAGTTCAAGGCAGAGGTGTATATTTTAAGCAAAGAGGAAGGTGGTCGTCACACACCTTTTTTCAAGGGATATCGGCCGCAGTTTTATTTTCGAACGACGGATGTGACCGGGATACTGACCCTGCCGGAAGGGGTGGAGATGGTGATGCCTGGTGATAATGTTGCGATATCTGCAGAGCTGATCACCCCGATTGCCATGGAGAAAGAGTTGCGATTCGCCATACGGGAAGGCGGAAGAACGGTCGGCGCAGGCGTTGTCAGCGAAATTATCGAATAACAGGAATGTTTAACCATGATAATGAACAGCAAAATTCGAATCAGACTTAAAGCCTACGATCACAAACTCCTGGATCAGTCCGCGGTGGATATTGTAGATACCGCCAACAAAACTGGTGCAAAAGTTGTTGGCCCCATACCCTTGCCGACAGTGATAAATAAATATTGTGTACTTCGGTCGCCACATGTGGATAAAAAGTCCAGAGAACAGTTTGAAATGCGAACTCACAAACGATTGTTGGACATACTTGATCCTACGCAGCAAACCGTCGATGCATTGATGAAGCTGGATTTGTCCCCGGGCGTCGATGTGGAAATTAAACTGTAGCAGAGGAAGTGGACACACCATGTGCAACGGATTGATAGGAAAAAAATTGGGAATGATCGGCATGTTTTCTCCCGAAGGGCGGCAAATTCCGGTCACAGTTGTTCAAGTTGGCCCATGCACGGTCACGCAGATCAAAACCACCGAAACAGATGGATATAATGCGCTTCAACTCGGTTTTGGATTGCGGAAACAGACTCGGGTTACAAAAGCCGTACTCGGTCATTTTAAAAAAGCGGGTGATCAGATATTTTCAATTCTGAAGGAAGTCACAGTCGAAAATCCGCTTGATTACACGATTGGACAATCAATCGGTATAGAAATATTTACTGTCGGTGACAGAATTGATGTGTCCGGAGTCAGTAAAGGGAAAGGCTTTTCGGGCGTTATCAAACGGCATGGCTTTCATGGCGGTCGTTCAACTCATGGAAGTCAGTGTCACCGAATTCCCGGATCCATAGGTGCCAGCGCGTGGCCGTCACGGGTCGTTAAGGGAAAAAAAATGCCGGGCCAGTTTGGAAATCAAAAGAAGACTGTCAAAAATCTACAAATCATGGATGTACGCGCAGAGGACAACGTGCTTCTCATTAAAGGGGCAATACCTGGTTTTAAATCTGCAATTGTGAATATACGAAAAACCAATAAAATGCCAGGCAATATAAAAGCCATTTAAGAATTCCCTTGGGGATTCGATTACCAAGTGTGGGATGGGAGAAGGTATGGCAGTCGTAGATGTTTTCAACACACAGGCAGAAAAAGTTTCACAGATTGAGCTGAGAGATGAAATATTCAATATTCCAGTGAAATCGTGTGTGTTACATTCTGTAGTTACCATGCAACTGGCAAATCGCAGGGCTGGAAACGCATCAGTGAAAAATCGCTCTGACGTTAAAGGCAGCACCAGAAAACTGTTCAAACAAAAAGGAACAGGCAGGGCGAGACGGGGAGATATTAAAAGCCCGGTTCTCAGGGGAGGCGGCGTTGTTTTCGGACCGAAGCCAAGGTCATATGGTTTCAGCATACCCAAAAAAGTGAGACGACTTGCCCTGCGGATGGCACTCAGCAGCAAATTTCAGAGCGACCGCCTGATGATTATTAACCAGATTGAGTTGAATCAGATAAAAACAAAACAGGTCGTTGAGATTCTTCAAGTTCTGAAAATGGATCAGACGCTCATCATCACCGACTGTTCAATGCCGGAACTGGAGTTATCCTCACGAAATTTACCGAATGTAAAGATACTTCACACAGATGGCCTGAATGTGTATGATATTCTGAAATACCAAAACCTTCTGGTTCTTGAGCCATCCATTCCGGCAATTCAGGGGAGGCTGCTGAAATGAATCCATATGAACTGATCAGAAGACCGGTGATTTCTGAAAAAACCACCATTCAAAAAGAAATGGCCAATCAAATATCCTTTGAAGTTGATAAAAAAGCCAACCGGGTCGAAATCCTGATGGCAGTAGAAACCCTTTTCAAGGTTAAGGTGGAATCGGTTAATACACTTCACGTAAAAGGAAAGGTTAAGCGCAGAGGCCGTATTGTCGGTAAACGCAAAGACTGGAAAAAAGCCGTCGTAAAATTGGCTCCTGGTGAGCGAATTGATTTTTTCGAAGGAATATAAATTACCGAGGGTGTAAGATATGTCAGTTAAAAATGTTAAACCAACATCTCCGGGACGCCGCGCACAAATGTATCCGGTAAATGAGGAGTTGAGTGAGACAAAGCCCGTAAAAACGCTGATGCGAGTCAACAAAAAGACGGGTGGCAGGAATTCATATGGCCGAATCACCCTCCGATTCCGCGGGGGGGGGGCAAAACAGCAGTATCGCATGATTGATTTCAAGCGGAACAAGACAGGCATTCCGGCAAAGGTTGCCAGTATTGAATACGACCCCAATCGCACTGCCAGAATAGCACTTTTAAATTATGCCGATGGTGAAAAGCGGTATATTTTAGCTCCAGTCAACATGGCTGTCGGTGACACGATCATGTCGGGTCCGGAAGCTGATATCAAACCTGGAAATGCTCTGCCCCTCAGCAACATTCCTTTGGGTACACAGATCCACAATATTGAAATCAGGCAGGGAAAAGGTGGGCAGATCGTCCGAAGTGCGGGTGGATTTGCGCAACTTATGGCTAAAGAGGATCGCTACGCACTTGTTAAACTGCCTTCAACAGAAGTTCGTATGGTTTTATTGACCTGCTATGCAACAGTCGGACAGTTGGGAAATGTCACCCATGAAAATGTATCCCTTGGAAAGGCCGGCAGGAAAAGATGGTTGGGTAAACGACCCAGAGTCAGAGGTGTGGCAATGAATCCGGTTGATCACCCCATGGGCGGTGGAGAAGGCCGGTCATCTGGTGGCAGGCATCCCTGTTCACCGTGGGGAACCCCGTCAAAAGGCTACAAGACACGCAATAACAAGCGTACGGAAAAATATATTGTCAAGAGAAGGGGATCAAAATAAATAAGTGTCTGCCAAGTGATTGGGAGATTTTGATCAGGAGAAGTTATGCCACGTTCGCTAAAAAAAGGTCCGTTCATTGACCCCAGGCTACTGGAAAAGGTTGAAAACGCGCAGGAATCCCGGAGTAACAAGGTGTTGAAGACATGGTCACGTCGATCCACCATCATTCCGGAAATGGTTGGTATCACGCTTGCCGTGCATAATGGTAAAAAATTTATACCGGTGTTTGTCACAGAAGACATGGTGGGTCACAAGCTTGGCGAATTTTCACCAACACGGACCTATTATGGCCACTCTGGGGATAAAAAAACCAAGGTCAAGAAGTAAACCGGAGAATACCAATGACGGATATACAGATTAAAGCTTTGTTACGATACGTTCGAATTTCTCCTCAGAAGGTTCATATAATTATCGATGCGGTCAAAGGAAAGCCAGTCGAGAATGCATTGAACATTTTGAACTTTATGCCTCAAAAGGCGTCATTCATACTGAAAAAAATTATCAAATCTGCAGTTGCCAATGCACAGCAGCAGTCAAATATTGATGTTGACAGACTGGTAGTCCGTAATGTTGTCGCTGACCAGGGACCTTCCCTTAAACGTTTCAGCGCAAGGGCCCGAGGGCGAGGCACCCGAATTCTGAAAAAAACATCGCATATCACAGTAATTTTGGCTGAGAAAAATTCTTAAAAGGAGGAATGAGCTTGGGTCAGAAAGTCAATCCAATCGGATTAAGGCTGGGTATCGTTAAAACATGGGAATCTCGATGGTATGCCGGAAAACAGTATTCCAACTATATTCTTGAAGATCATAAACTGCGGAAATTTCTCAAAAAGAAACTGGTGCATGCCGGAGTTTCCAAAATTGAAATTGAGCGGTCATCAAAAAGAATTCGACTTCGGATTTTTGCAGCCAGGCCCGGTATTATCATCGGAAAAAAAGGCGCAGAAATATCTCAGTTGAAACAGGATGTTGAGAAACTGATTTCCCAGGAAGCCATCATCGATATTCAGGAAATTCGTAAGCCCGAAATGGATGCCCAGCTTGTTGCAGAAAACGTGGCTCAGCAGATTGTCAGGCGTGTTGCATTTCGCCGAGCGATGAAACGGGGAATTACTTCGGCCATGCGATTTGGAGCAGAAGGGGTAAAGATCATCTGCGCCGGTCGTCTGGGCGGGGCCGAAATGGCCAGAACAGAAATGTACCGGGAAGGAAGAGTGCCACTTCATACCCTTAGGGCGGATATCGATTACGGATTTGCCGAGGCCAACACCACCTACGGTATCGTTGGTATAAAAGTTTTTATATTCAAAGGCGAGATTTTGAAAAAAGATCTTGTCGAGCCCGGCAAATAGCAGACAGGAGAAGGAATAATGCTGAGTCCCAAAAAAGTAAAATTCCGAAAGCAACAACGTGGAAGAATGCGGGGATTGTCTAAAGGCGCTACCCAGCTCAACTATGGCGATTTCGGGTTGCAGGTTATGGAATGCGGCGCCATTAGTTCGAAGCAGATTGAGGCTGCCCGTATTGCAATGACCCGTCATGTGAAACGTGGCGGAAAGCTCTGGATACGAATATTTCCCGACAAGCCGTTCACAAAAAAACCGGCTGAAGTGAGAATGGGAAAGGGTAAAGGAGCACCGGAAGGATGGGTTGCCATCGTGAAACCGGGAAGAATTCTTTATGAAATGGAAGGCATTCCCCGAGAACTGGCCGCAGAAGCACTCAGGCTCGCTTCCAGCAAGCTGCCTTTGAAAACCCGGTTTGTTGAGAGGAGTGAAATGATATGAAGGCCAGCGAAATTCGAAAAATGACCTCTGAAGAGATGGTGCAAAAAGTGGAAAATCTGAAACAGGAAATATTCAATCTCCGGTTTCAGAAAGAGGCGGGACAAATTGAGAACCCGAATAAAATCCGTGTTCTTAAAAAAGACATATCCCGCTGTATGACCATCATTCAGGAAATGAAATAATTCGCATAATGCCATTACAAAGAGTAGCCGCTGCCATGAAACCACGAGGAATGAGAAGACAGATGAACGGAACGGTTGTCAGTGACAAAATGGATAAAACCATTATCGTTCTGGTAGAAAGACTCGTTAAACATTCAGAATATCATAAATATGTCAAACGGCGGGCGCGTTTTGTCGCCCATGATGAAAACAATCTGTGCCGAATGGGTGATCGGGTTCTGATTACAGAGTCAAGACCCCTCAGCCGGACAAAAAGATGGCGGCTCAGTAAAATCATTGAAAAAGCCATTTGATATTCAGGGGATAAACTACTATGATCCAAGCTGAAACCCGGTTGACCGTAGCGGATAATTCCGGTGCAAAAACGGTTCACTGCTTAAAAGTTTTAGGCGGTTCCAGACGACGGTACGCCAGAGTTGGAGATATCATCGTTGTCTCGGTTAAAGAGGCAATACCAAATGCCAAGGTTAAAAAAGGCGATGTTCTCAAGGCTGTTGTTGTTCGTACAAGAAAAGAAATCAAAAGACCGGATGGAACCTATATTCGATTTGATGATAATTCCGCTGTCCTGATAAATGCCAGCCAGGATCCTATTGGAACCCGTATTTTTGGTCCGGTTGCCAGGGAACTACGCTCCAGAAAATTTATGAAAATTATTTCACTTGCTCCAGAAGTGCTATAGTGATTTCCGTCTGATGGAGAAGATGCTTATGACAAAACATGCATGTCACCTCAAAAAGGACGACAAGGTTAAGGTAATTACCGGCAAAGACAAGGGTAAAATCGGTAAGATACTTAAAATAAACAGCAAAAAAGGCTCTGTTTTGGTTGAACACGCCAATGTTATTAAAAAGCATACCAAAAAAGATGCCAAAAACAGGCAGGGCGGAATCGTTGAAACAGAAGCCCCAATTAACTGGTCCAATGTCATGATGATGTGTAATCGATGCATGTCTCCTGTACGGATTAAAATTGCCCTGCTTGATGGCGGAAAAAAAGTCAGAGTCTGTCGGAAATGCAGTGAGCAAATTGATAAATAGGAACAGACAGCAGAGGTTAAGTATGTCACAACTCAAGGTTTTTTATGATGAACAGGTGGCGCCGCAGCTCCTCAGGGAATTTGCATACCAGAATTGCATGCAGGCGCCCCGAATTGAAAAAATTGTACTGAATATGGGGCTCGGAGATGCCATTCAGAACATTAAGATTCTTGACTCGGCTGTTCTGGAACTTGCCAGCATTACCGGACAAAAACCAGTCATTACAAAATCAAAAAAAGCAATTGCCGCATTCAAGCTTCGCGAAAACATGCCGATTGGATGCATGGTTACCCTCCGTCGAAACAGAATGTATGATTTTTTTAGCCGACTTGTGGGGGTCGCTCTCCCGCGTGTCAGAGATTTCAAGGGTGTGTCGGGTAAAGCGTTTGATGGAAGAGGCAATTATACGCTGGGTATCAAGGAGCATATTATTTTCCCGGAAATTAATTTTGATGCCATTGATTCATCTAAAGGCCTGAACATTACTATCGTTACCTCTGCAAAAACGGATAAAGAGGGCAAGGAACTGCTTCGGCTCATGGGAATGCCTTTCAGAAATTAACGCTTAACACCATTTTAAATGAATTTATGGAATTCATAAGGAGGATGAGTTGGCAAAAAAGGCGCTTATGAATAAAGCGGTTGCTAAACCAAAATTTGCTGTCAGACATTACAACCGTTGTCCCATGTGCGGTAGACCTAGAGGATTCATTCGGAAATTTGGAATTTGTCGTATCTGTTTTCGGTCACTCGCATTGAGAGGCAGTCTTCCCGGTGTTACAAAATCCAGTTGGTAGAAGATCGATGATGGTTTCGACTATTTTTAAGAACTGATTGATATACGGAGTATGCAATGGCTATAAGTGATCCAATTGCCGATATGATGACCCGGATCCGGAATGCATCCAAAGCCAAATTTTCCAGCGTTGATATACCTGGATCCAGGCTTAAACTGGAAATTGCGCGGGTCATGAAGGCCGAAGGTTATATCAGAAACTATAAATTTGTTAAAGATAACAAGCAGGGAATTCTACGGGTTTATCTGAAATATGGACTCAATCATATGGGTGCTATTATGGGAATCGACCGTATCAGTAAGCCCAGTCGGCGTGTTTATAACAAAGGAAGGGAAATTAAACCGGTTTTGAATGGACTGGGTATTTCTATTCTAACGACTTCAAAGGGTATACTGACTGATAAACAAGCCAAGACCGAAAATATCGGTGGAGAACTTCTCTGTAAAATCTGGTAAGTTGAGAGGTAATGAAATGTCTCGAGTAGGAAAAAAGCCCATTCCGATTCCAAAACGGGTAGAATTGACCTGTGATGAAAGTCGCGTTACGGTAAAAGGGGAAAAAGGCTCTTTGAGTATGAGTGTCCATCCGTTTGTTGATATTCATCTTGAAAATGAAACGGCTCATGTCAAACTGAAACCTGGAAAAGACAAGGAAACTGCTATGCAAGGCTTGACCCGTGCCTTGCTCGCCAATATGGTGACTGGCGTAAGCGTCGGATTTCAAAGAAATCTTGAGATTGTTGGAATTGGATATCGGGCGTCCTTGTCAGAAAATGTTCTGGCTCTCTCGATTGGATATTCTCATCCAATAAATTTTGTTTTGCCTGATGGCATCTCGGCTACCGTTGACAAGAATAATCTTATTGTCTTAACCGGTATCGACAAAGAGAAACTCGGCCATACTGCAGCCACTTTAAAGAGATTGAGACCTCCAGAGCCATATAAAGGCAAGGGGATCCGGTATTCAGGTGAAAAGATACTCAAAAAGGCCGGTAAGACCGGAACCAAATAGGCGTGTTTCGGTTTGTTATTCCCAGATACCGGAAATTTCCTTATCCTGTTTGTATTCACCCGTATTCTCTCTGATCTTAATCGGTAATCATTCTCCTGTTTGTTCCATATCAATGAATGCCAATTACGATATTTTCTCCGGATGGATATATACGAATTCTGAAAAACCAATATACCTGTGAAGAAAGTAATCGAATACAAGGACATTGAAGATGAGATCGACCAATACAAAATTGTGTGCAAGAATAAAACGCAAAAAACGTATCCGAAAAACACTGGTTGGCACACCTGAAAGACCGCGGCTTTGTGTTTATCGGAGTTCAAATGAGATCTACGCGCAAATCATCGATGACTCCACCGGACGGACCCTGGTATCTGCGTCATCTATCGAACCAGAAATCAGAACCCAAAAAAATTCCAGGAATAAGGTCCAGGTTGCCGTATTCATCGGAAAGCGTATTGCTGAAAAAGCGATTCAGGCAGGGATAAAAAAGGTGGTTTTTGACCGGAATGGTTTCCTGTATCACGGGCGCATAAAGGCTTTGAGTGACGGCGCTCGTGAAATCGGACTTGATTTTTAGACAAGGAGGAATACCGTTGTTAAAGCAAGAAACTGTAGATAGCCAGTTCATTGATAAGGTCGTCCACCTGAATCGGGTTGCAAAGGTCGTTAAGGGTGGCCGAAGGTTCAGTTTCAGCGCTATCGTTGTTGTGGGAGATGGAGAGGGTAGCGTCGGTTACGGTCTTGGAAAAGCAGGTGAGGTTCCAGAAGCAATTCGAAAAGGTGTTGAACAGGCAAAAAAAAATATCGTAAAAATTCCTTTGGAAGAAGGAACGATACCTTATGAAATAATTGGAAAGTATGGGGCCGGAAAAGTTTTGTTGAAACCTGCCTCTGAAGGTACGGGGTTGATTGCCGGCGGTGCCGTACGTGCCATACTTGAAGCATGCGGTGTTCAAAATATTCTGACAAAGTGCATGGGATCACATAATCCCCACAATGTCGTCAAAGCAACAATTGACGGGTTGCAACGATTACAGAGTCGGGAACAAATTGCTGAAAGACGTGGAAAACGGATTGAAGAGTTGTAACACAGGGAGACATCATGGCTGAAACCATTAAAGTAACATTAATAAAAAGTATGATTGGAAGGCCAGAAAAACATCGTAAAATTCTGAAGAGTCTGGGCCTTACCAAAATTAGTCGTACCAGAATATTTCAGAATTCATCTTCAATCCGGGGTCAAATCTTCAAGGTTTCCCATCTTGTTACTACCGAGGAGAAGTAAATGAAACTCAGTGAGCTCAAGCCTGCAGACGGAGCGCGTAAAAACAGAAAACGGGTTGGTAGAGGCGAATCGTCCGGATTGGGAAAAACTTCGGGTAAGGGCGCCAAAGGACAAAACGCCCGTTCGGGTGGAGGTGTCAGACCCGGGTTTGAGGGCGGTCAAATGCCGATTCACAGACGGTTGCCCAAGCGTGGATTTGTATCGATATTCAAGAAGAAAATTGCCACAATCAACCTGACTGATTTAATGAAATATGAGGCTGGGAGTATCGTTGACGAATACAGCCTTAGAAATGTCGGCCTGATCAAGGGACAGTTTGACGAAATCAAACTACTCGGCAACGGAGATGTCGGTATCCCACTAACCATAAGATTGAAACATTTCAGCGCTGGAGCTAAAGCAAAAATTGAGGCTGCTGGCGGAAAAATTGTGGAATCTGGCGAAACTGTAGAGGCATCTGAATGATTGGAAGCGGATTTCAAAATATCTTTCGAATTCCCGAGCTCAAAAAGCGGATACTGTTTTCTCTGGCATTGCTGATCGTTTACCGGATAGGTGTACATATTCCGGTTCCCGGAATTGACGCACTTGCGCTGGCCAGTTTCTTTGCCCGGGCCAAAGGAACGCTGTTGGGCCTCTTTGACATGTTTTCAGGGGGCGCGTTCGAGCGTTTGTCCGTATTTGCCCTCGGCATCATGCCCTATATCAGTTCTTCAATAATTCTTCAGTTGTTGACTGTCGTCGTGCCGCACCTGGAAAGACTGTCCAAAGAAGGCGAGCAGGGCAGAAAGAAAATTACACAATATACGCGGTATGGCACCATTGTACTCAGTATCATACAGGGTTTCGGGATCAGCATCGGACTGGAAAGCATGAGTGCTCCTGGCGGCGCACCGGTTGTGCTGCTGCCGGGGTGGGGCTTTCGGATTCTGACTGTTATAACACTGACCGCTGGAACTGCCTTTATCATGTGGCTGGGAGAACAGATCACCGAAAGAGGAATTGGAAATGGAATTTCTCTGATCATATTCTCAGGCATTGTTGTTCAAATGCCCAATGCGATTACCAACACATTTCAACTGGTCTCGACCGGTGAAATGAGTATTTTTACGGTAATCCTCATGCTGGTGTTGATGGTCGTGGTTGTCGGTGTCATTATTTTTGTCGAACAGGGTCAACGCAGGATTCCGGTTCAATATGCCAAACGGGTAGTAGGTAGACGGTTATATGGTGGACAAAGCACCCATCTACCTTTAAAAATCAACACGTCTGGCGTGATTCCTCCAATCTTTGCCTCTTCTATCATTATGTTCCCGGCAACAATTGCCAGTTTTATTACCGTGCCATGGGTGAAACAAATTGCAGACTCGATCATGCCTGGAAAATTTTTATATGAACTGTTATTTGTCGGTTTCATCTTCTTTTTCTGCTATTTTTATACTGCGGTGACATTTAATCCGGTCGATGTGGCAGAAAATATGAAAAAACATGGTGGATTCATTCCCGGCATAAGACCTGGAAAACGCACTTCCGACTATATCGATCGGGTTCTTACCCGTATTACACTCGGTGGCGCTTTTTATGTTTCATGTGTCTGTGTTCTGCCTTCGATTCTGATTGCCAAGTTCAATGTTCCTTTCTATTTTGGCGGTACTGCATTATTGATTGTAGTGGGTGTTGCGGTTGACACCATGGCTCAGATGGAGTCTCATATTATCAGTCGTAATTATGAGGGTTTTCTGAAAAAGGGCCAGGGAAAGATCAAAGGGCGATCCTGATTTGGCTGTACCTGTCCGGGCAATCAGTTTGAAAGGGATGAAACATCATTGAAAACGATTTTTTGTTCGACTGTTATGCCCCTTACTGGTAATATATTTTTATAACTACCTGCGTCAATATGGATCGTTAGTTATTGGAGACACGTTTTATGCCAAAGGAAGAGGCAATCAAGGTTGAGGGAAAAGTTCTTGAAACGCTTCCCAACGCCATGTTTAAAGTTGAGCTGGACAACAGGCACCAAATATTGGCTCATATTTCTGGTAAAATGCGAATGCATTTCATTAAAATACTGCCGGGTGACAAGGTAACTGTTGAACTTTCTCCCTATGATTTAACCCGGGGAAGAATTACATACCGGTCAAAATAGTCAGATTCCATATAATTGACAATCACAGGTTCGGTTGGAATATCACTTTTGCACATTGATGTTTGTTTATGTTATCAACCGTTTCCGACTCTGATGGATTGATTTTATCGGAATCAGATGTGTGACCTGAGTAAGGAGATCAATATGAAAGTCAGGGCATCTGTCAAAAAAATCTGCACCAAATGTAAAATTGTACGCCGAAAAGGCGTGCTACGAGTGATTTGCGAAAATCGGCGTCATAAACAAAGGCAAGGATGAGGAGGATAAGCGTTGGCTAGAATTGCTGGGGTGGATTTACCGAAGCGGAAACGGGTTGAGGTGGGATTGACCTATATTTATGGTATTGGTTTTCCGACATCAAAAAAGATTCTTGATCAATTGAAGATCGACCCAAACAAACGAGTCGAACAACTCACCGAAACTGAAGTCAATGACATCCGTAAAGTGATCGATAGTGAGGTCAAGGTTGAAGGCGAGCTTCGCAGTCAGATTACCATCAGTATCAAACGATTGATGGATTTGGGTTGCTACAGAGGTCTTAGACACAGAAAATCTTTGCCGGTTCATGGGCAACGGACAAAAACGAATGCCAGGACTCGAAAAGGACCTAGACGGGCTGCGGTCAAGAAAAAGGCAGCTACTAAAAAATAGCGGTATCTGAAGGAGACAAGGGCGCAATAAATGGCTAAAAGAACCCGTACCAAAAAAAAAGAAAAAAAGAACATTCCAAACGGAGTCGTTCATATTCAGTCAACATTCAACAACACAATAATCAGCATTACTGATACAGCAGGGAATGTGGTTTCATGGTCGAGCGCCGGTATCCAGGGGTTTAAGGGTTCCCGGAAAAGCACACCCTTCGCTGCTCAACTGACTGCAGAGGATGCCGTAAAAAAAGCCCAGGAATATGGCATGAAAAATGTGGAAGTGTTTGTCAAGGGACCTGGCGCAGGGCGCGAATCTGCACTTCGATCGTTACAGGCAGCAGGCTTTTCAATTCATTCCATTAAAGACGTTACGCCAATTCCTCACAATGGTTGCCGTCCGCCGAAACGTCGACGCGTGTGATCCGCATTTATATTTTGGGTTTTTGACTGCCATCGAGGATAAAGGAGGAAGATTTGTCAAGATACACAGGTTCTGTTTGCAGGCTTTGCCGGCGTGAAAATCAAAAGCTTTTTTTAAAAGGCGATCGATGTTATTCGGATAAATGCGCGTACGATCGAAGAGGATTTCCTCCTGGGCAGCATGGGCAAAGGCGCGGCAGAAAAACATCGGATTATGGCATTCAGCTTCGGGAAAAACAAAAGGTCAAACGACTTTACGGGCTATCGGAAAAACAGTTCAGGCTTTTTTTCCATCGCTCTGAAAGTCAAAAAGGGATTACGGGTACAAACCTTCTGATGATGTTGGAAAGACGGCTTGACAATGTTGTATATCGACTGGGATTTGCCAATTCCAGAACACAGGGAAGGCATTTCGTCAGGCATTGTCATTTTACTGTAAATGGCAAGTCTGTGGATATTCCATCCTTCATTGTCAAACCTGGCGACATGATTGAACTGAAGGAAGCAAGCAAGGCTGTCAAGGTTATTCTTGATTCTACAGAGGCCGTTGTCAGACGCGGCATTCCTCAGTGGCTTGAGCTGAAAAAAGACACGCTATCTGGAGTAGTGAAATCAATGCCTTCCAGAGATGATATAACCATGCCGATTATGGAACAGTTAATAGTAGAGCTGTACTCTAAGTAAAATATGGGGGCCGTTGTTGGCAGTGGAAAACTGGCAAATTTCATCCATCTCAGCCTTGACAGATCTCACCAATCTGCTTTTCGCCTTTATGAACCAAAGACGGTTGGAATCCCCTGAAAGGAGTTTAAAGTATCATAATGGCATCCAATGAACTGATGTGTATTAACTGGCTGAATATGATTCGGCCTGACAAGGTTGAGGTTTCAAGTACATCTGATTATGGGAAGTTCGTATGTGAACCGCTTGAAAGGGGTTTTGGAACGACTTTGGGAAACGCTCTCAGGCGGATCATGCTTTCCTCTCTGCATGGCGCTGCAATCGTTGGTGTCAAGTTTGATGAGGTCATGCATGAGTTCAGTGCCATTCCTGGAGTTGTGGAAGACGTATCCGAGATTATTTTGAATTTGAAAGAGATACGGTTTCGTGTTTCGGACCCGGAACCCAAAACTTTACATATACGGGCTGCCGGCGAAGGTACGTTAACTGCCGGTGATATAATCAGCGAAGATAATCGTTGTGAAATACTCAACCCGGATCTTCACATTGCGTCCCTGGCCAGCAATGCCAAACTCAATATGACACTGAATGTAATTGTCGGCAAAGGATATTCCCTTTCTGAAAATAATAAGGATGATGATTGGCCTGTGGGCACCATTCCAATCGATGCCATTTTTTCTCCTATTAAAAGAGTAGTTTACATCGTTGGAAATGCGCGCGTCGGTCAAAAGACCGATTATGACAGACTGAGTCTTGAAGTATGGACAGACGGAAGCATTACGCCCGAAGATGCCGTAGCCTACTCTGCCAAGATCATGAAAGAGCAACTGTCCATTTTTGTCAATTTTGACGAGCACGCCCTGCCGCTGTTGGAGAAAGATTTTGATGATTCCCCAAAAAATCAGTTCAATGACAATCTTTTTCGATCAGTAGAAGAACTTGAACTGTCTGTCCGGAGTGCGAACTGCCTTAAAAATGCTGATATTTATAAAATATATCAGTTGGTCAGCAAAACCGAAGCGGAAATGTTGAAAACCAAAAATTTTGGCAGAAAATCCCTGAATGAAATTAAAGAAGTCCTTATCGGAATGGGTCTATCTCTTGGAATGAAACTGGACGGATTTGTCCCACCAGAAGAAGACCTCTCAGAAGGAGTATAAAATCCCATGAGACATGGAAAAACCGGCGTCAAACTTGGACGCACAAGTAGCCACAGAAAAGCACTGTTTCGGAATTTGGTAACATCGCTCTTCAAATATGATCGCATTCAAACCACGGATGTCAAAGCCAAGGAAATCCGGAAATGGGCCGATGACATGATTACGCTTGCCAAACGGGGAGACCTGCATGCCAGGCGCCAAGCGCTTGCCGTAATGACCGAGAAAGATGTTGTTTACAAGCTTTTTAATGAAGCAAGCAACCGTTATGGTGAAATTCATGGCGGATATACCCGAATCGTAAAAGTCGGTCACAGACCCGGGGATGCTGCACCTGTTTCTGTAATTGAACTGGTAGGAATTGAAAAAAGCCTTCCGTTTGAGCCCAGAAAAAAGAAATCGACCGGATACAGGCCATCAAAAAATAAAAGTGTTAAATCCCCCGAGACCACAAAACCGGATGTTTCGGGAAAGACGGTTGCCGGCACAACATCGGATTCCAAGGCAGAAGTCGTATCTGAGGACACCAAATCCTGAAAATATTGTTTCTGCTATCCCCTGAATAATATAAAAAGCCCATTCTGATACAGAATGGGCTTTTTATATTATGAATTCGGCTGATTGCTTGAAGGATGGATGATTTAATCTTTTCAAGAACTCGATATATAGCTTTCAAGATAAATATTTGGGGTGCGTTATCGGTCGGGGATGGCCGAGAAATGGCCTATTTCCTCCCTCCCGCCTTCCCAAAATCATTATCTAAAAAGCAATCGCTTAAAAAAATAATGCCTTTTTATTGGTGATCAAATTGACATGGTTTCGCTTTTAAGATAATGATTTATCGAAGCAGCCAGAAAATGAATTGCATTTATCTCGTACGCTACCGGGTGATAAATGATTTAACTCTTTTCTGATTAAGCATGCTGTGGCAAAACACCATCAACCCATTCGGAGGTATCGTCGTGCCAGAATCCAAACTTTACCCGCTTTCAAAGGCTGTAGCAAAATGGATTCCTGATGGCGCATCTGTTGTATCCTGTACGGCTCTGGAAACATGTATTCCTTTTGCCGCCGGTCATGAAATCATCCGACAGAAAAAAAAAGACCTGACGCTGATCGGCCCGATATCCGATATCCTTTTTGATCAGCTTGTCGGAGCAGAATGTGTCAAGAAGATTCAGGCGGCCTGGGTCGG
Source organism: Desulfatirhabdiaceae bacterium (assembly GCA_050179135.1). Lineage (GTDB taxonomy): Bacteria > Desulfobacterota > Desulfobacteria > Desulfobacterales > Desulfatirhabdiaceae > UBA4064. The sequence goes on from JBFXFK010000004.1 coordinate 44,760, forward strand.
AAACGTCATCACCGGGTTGGGATACAATTATCAGAAGGCAGTAGAAAATCGACGAGTCGTTGTTGAACATCATTCCAATTTTACCATATCCCTTGCCCTAAAAGCCGCATCCATGGGTGTTTCGTTTTTACCCGCCAGAACCGCACTTGGAAGTGATCTGTTCCACTTCAACCCGGGTTTGAAAACTGTCACATGCCCGTTTACGGGCCATACCCTGGCGGCTGTTGCGGCAATAACGCCTGATGTGGCCCTTATCCATGTTCAGCGGGCGGATGTCATGGGAAATGCCCATCTCTGGGGGAGTCTGGGAATTACGCGTGAAGCCTGTCTGGCCAGCCGCGTCGTCATTCTGACTGCGGAGGAAATCGTTCAAACAGAGATTATTCTGACGGACCCCAACCGCGTCATTTTTCCCGGATTTCTGGTTACTGCGGTGTGCCACGCGCCATGGGGCGCATACCCCTCCCCTGTACCCGGGTTTTATAATCGGGACCACGATTATTTCCTGGAATATCAGCAGAGCAGCAAGTCTCCCGAAAATTTTCATAAATGGCTTTCGCGTCATGTGATGAAGGTTTCGGACAGGGAAAAATTTATGGAACAGATTGTGGGAAATTCAAAAATGGCTGATCTGACAATCACAAAACCTTCTTTTACAGAACCGGTGAATTATGGATACTAATACCCGGGAATATAATTCTGCCCAGTTGATGGTGGCCGCTGCCGCACGGGAAATTCAGAATGGCGAGATCATCTTTGTGGGAATGCGCCTTCCGCTTCTGGGCTTTCTGCTGGCAAAAAGCCTTCATGCACCCGATGCCGTTGGTATCTATGAACTTGGTATCGTACGGGATCGGGTTGCCCCCCTGCCTATTCTGACAATGGGTGATTTGCCCAATCTGTATCAGGCCGCGTGGCTGGCCGATACCGCTGACGCCATGTCCCTGCTGCAGCAGGGACGTGTGGATGTCAGCTTTCTGGGCGGTGCTCAGGTCGATCGCTTTGGTAACCTGAATACAACACTGATCGGCGACTGGAATGGTTCCCTTTCCAGCCTCCCTGGGAGTGGAGGGGCCTGTGATCTGGCCAGTCTGGCGCAACGTCATATCCTGGTAATGGCGCATGAAAAACGCCGGTTTGTCGAGCGCGTCGATTATATTACCTCTCCGGGATATGGAGATGGACCGGGATGGCGTCAACGGGTTGGTCTGCCACGTGGCGGGCCTTCAACAGTAATTACCACGCTTGGGATTTTTCATTTCGACCCGGATGACTGTCAAATGGTCTTGACATCTGTTCATCCCGGCGTAACTGTGAAAATGGTTCAGGACCATACCGGTTGGCCGCTAAAGATTGCCAATCCGGTTCAGATAACCCCCCCTCCCACCTTATCAGAGCTTGACATGCTCACGCAGTTCGATCCCAAAGGGTTTTGGACGGGAGGGCCGGCACGATGATATCACAGAATCGGCATTCCGCCGTGTACTACCGGTGGCTTATTTTCTGGATATTGGCCCTGGGATATATTCTGGTGTATTTTCACCGGTTGTGTCCGGCGGTTATGGCGGTTGACATGATGGCCGATCTGAAAACAGGCGGCGCCCTGACCGGATTTTTGGCCTCGGCCTATTTCTACCCGTATGCCATGATGCAACTCCCGGCCGGGCTGCTGTCCGATTCGTGGGGCCCCCGGAACACAATTACCGCATTTTTTTTTGTTGCTTGCGTGGGGTCCATCATTCTGGGATTGGCCACCTCTGCCGGGATGGCGATCTTTGGCCGCGCATTGGTCGGACTGGGGGTGGCCATGCTGTTTGTTCCAACGCTAAAAATATTGTCGGCATGGTTCGTCCCAAAAGAATTTGCCCAAATGACCGGCATTCTGATGGCGATGGGCGGCATCGGCTCATTAAGCGCCGCATCTCCTCTGGTATGGCTGAATTCGGTTATCGGTTGGCGCTACTCGTTTATCTGGGTTGGTGTCGCGACGTGCATCCTGGGGATCATGGTCTGGACCTGGGTTCGGGATACACCTTCCAAAAAAGGATGGCCGGATATCGTTCACCCATTATCATCATCCAATCAACCCATATCGCTGATGACAGGCCTGAAAACAGTTATTTCCTCTCCTTATTTCTGGCCGGTTGCCATATGGTTTTTCTTTACCTGTGGTATTTTTTTTACGGTCGGGGGGCTTTGGGGCGGACCATTTTTGACCCATGTATATGGCATGAACCGGTTTGAATCCGGACGAATTCTCTCCATGCTGGCCATTGGTATGATCGTCGGCAGTCCCCTCCTCAGCTACCTTTCCACGCATGTGGTCAAGGGCAGAAAGCCGGTTTTTGTTGTTTCTGCAATCATGATGATGGGGATAACAGGAATACTGACCGTATTTATTGATCAATTGCCAAAAATCAGTCTATATCTGATTTTTCTGGGCATTGGAATTTTTTCCAGCGCAATCGTTGTTATTGGCTTTACCGCCACCAAGGAATTGTTTCCGGTTCAAATTGCAGGCACTGCAACAGGCCTGGTCAATCTGTTCCCTTTTGCCGGGGGCGCCATTATGCAGCCGTTTACCGGCTATCTGCTGGAAAGACAGGGACGTATGGCAGATGCATTTACAGTTTCCGGATATCGGAGTCTGTTTGCATTCATGCTGATTTCATCCGTCATTGCGTTTTTGGCCTGCCTTAAAATGAAAGAATCTTTCAAACATCATTGATGTCACACTGAATTATTTCTTCTTTCCCATCATAAAAACCATACTCGTTATGCTGTTGATAATTAACTGTTTCTTTTGATCCATAATTGTTTTTTGATAATTTGTGCCGCGCAGAACAATGATTCAACCCCTGTTTTTTCCTTGACAAATTTCCTGATAGCTGAAATATAGCTTATAAATATTGTTTGGCAAATGAATAATGTTTAGTAATTATCATCAAACCTACAATGTTAGAGGAGGTTATCATGAAGAGGAAACAGTTGTCTGTGGTCGTGGTACTGGTGGCAGCATCCATCTTTCTGCTTGCGGGTGTTATTTTTGCGGCCGGGCCGTCGCTGGATGCGTGGAAACCCGCATTTGATCCATCAACCGCCAAGTATAAATGTGTGGTTTCCAATGTCTCGTCTCCGGGTTTAAAAGGGGTATTTACCGGATTTGCATTTCGGGATGAACTCTGGAAACGGTCAAATGGTCAGATTTTTATCGATTTTAAACCATTTTCCATGATGGGCGGTGAGGTTGAGGTTCTGAATCAACTCCAGATGGGCGCTATTCAGGGGATGGGTGTCAGCTCGGTGGCATCTACCAATTTGGGACCCCGCTTCGGGCTTGTGAACCTGCCGTTTCTTATTGATTCGTTTGAAAAACTGGATAAGTTTGCCAGCAGCGGCAAGCTGTTTGATCATTTCATGATGGCTATGGATCATCAGGGAATCATTGGTCTGGATATCACAAGTTATGGCAATTATGGTTGGGCGACGATAACGCCGGTGAAAAGTATCGAAGATGCAAAAAAAATCAAATTCCGCACGGCAGAGGCTGCTGTGAATCAGTTGCTGTACAAATCATGGGGATTCAACCCGGTTGCCATGCCTTGGCCGGATGTTCCCATTGCTCTGAAACAGGGCGTAATTACCGGATTGGACCACACATTAACGGTCTGCAGCGTTACCAAAAAATTTGAGGATGCCAAATTCTTCACACAGATCAATTATGCTCAGGGTTTGTTTATCTGGATATTCAACAAAGCATGGTTCAATACGCTTTCACCAGATCTACAGAAAATATTCAAGGAAACCCTGAATGAGATCAGTAAGAAAATGCGAGCGGAGGATAAACTGCAGGAAGATCAAGAGATTCAGAAAGCCAAAGCCGCAGGAGTTACATTTTTCACACTTTCCGATGCCGATATGACAACATTGAAAAGCCAGGGTGATATCGCCCACAAACAGTATGCTGAGGAAATCAACAAGCTCTATCCCGGAGACAAATATAAACCCGCAAACTATCTTAAAGAAGTTCAGGATTTTATGGGCTATAAACAATAACTTATTGACATGATTCGAATATGCTGATTCAGACGGCAGTTGTTTTGCTTTCATGTATCGCTGTGGAAGCAAAACAATCTGCCAAATTGCCGTATCTTTCAATCCGGAATATCAGAGTTTATTGTCTGGATGCCCGGATTTCCAAATTCACAGATGTGTAAGGATTGGATTCATGTTTAAAACCCTGTTGGATGCCACAGACAAGGTATTGACATTTTTTGAGGACTGGACCCTGTTCATAACCGTCATGGTCGTACTGATTGCATTGTTTGTGAATGTCATTCTGCGATATGTGATGAATTATTCTCTGGCCTGGTCAGAAGAACTGGTGCGGGAGGTCATCATCTACACCACCCTGATCGGATGCAGTGCTGCTGTGAAAAACCGGTCCATGATAAAGGTGGATGTTCTGCTACAATTGGTCCCGAAAACCAAATATCCGCTGTTGTTTTTCAGTAATCTGGTCACACTGGTTTTTGCCGCGATGATGCTCTATTACGGGTGGCAGATTGCTGCCCTGCAGGCGACAACCGGCCAGAAAACCATCATCCTGGAGATCCCGCTGGTCTTTCTGTATGCTCTGATGCCCCTGATGGGTGCCATGATGTTGTTACGGACTATTCAGGTCATGTATCAGGATTACATTTCATTCCGGGAACAACGCTGATCATTACTATCTGTTCGCTTCTGATGCGTCCCATACTGAAAAAATAGGGAGATATGTGGTTTATGGAATGGACCTATGTTGTTCCGCTGCTGCTTTTGCTGGGTATGATGGCAGCCTATGTTCCGGTTTTCATGTGCCTGTTTTTCACATCGGTCATATCGATGATGGTATTTACCGATATTCCCATGCTGCTTCTCATTCAGACCATTTTTCGCAGCATGGACAATTTTGCTCTGGTTGTCGTGCTGTTTTTCATTCTCTGCGGCAATATCATGACTGCCGGAAGTATTGTTGAAAAGTTGATCAAATTTGCCAATGTGCTGGTAAGCTGGCTGCCGGGCGGACTGGGAATGGCCGGTATTCTGGCCTGTGCGCTGTTCGGCGCCATTTCGGGTTCCACCGTCGCCACCGTCGTGGCACTGGGCGGATTCATGATTCCGGCACTGCGGGAAAACGGGTACGATGATCCCTACAGCATCGGCGTCATGGCGACTTCCGGTAACTTGGGCGTCATTATTCCTCCCAGCATCGGCATGATTCTGTACAGCATGATCAGCAACTGTTCTCTTGAAGCCCTGTTCTTGACCGGATTTGTGCCCGGCATACTGATTGTGATATTTACCTGCGTCTATACCTACGTCATTTTCAGGAAAAATCCAAAAGTTGTCAAGATGCCGATACCCAGTGCCGGGCATGTCTGGGCCACCTTTCGGGAATGTTTCTGGTCCCTCATGCTGCCGGTCGTCATTTTTGCAGGTATCTATTCCGGGGCCTATACCGCCAATGAGGCCGCGGTGGTGGCCTGTGTTTATGCCCTGATCGTGGAGCTTTTCATCCATAAATCCATGAAACTGATAGATGTCAAAAAGGTGGTGGTCAGCTCTGCGGTAACGTCTGCAACCCTTTTGATCATTGTGGCCGGCGCCTCCTGCCTGGGTCGATATCTGACCATTGAATCCATTCCGGCCAAAATCACCGAGGCGGTAACCGGCAGCATCCATTCGCCTGTCATATTCCTGATGGCCATCAACATGATTTTGCTGGTCGTGGGAATGCTGATGGATATCATATCAGCCACACTGATCATCGGGCCGGTCTGTCTGCCGCTTCTGGCTGCGTTTGGCATCGATCCGATTCATTTTGGACTGATCATGACGGTCAATCTGGCCATTGGCTATTGTACGCCGCCGGTGGGGGTCAGCCTGTATATTACCGGTACGGTCGCCAACCGGGATATCATCTATGTCACCAAATCGGTCATGCCGTTCCTGATCATTCAGATCGGGGTCCTGTTCATGATGACCTATTTGCCGGATATGGTTTTATGGCTTCCCAAAATTCTGGGATATGAGATTGGTGTGCATTCTGTTGGCGGCGGGATGTAGGGGGTAATCTCCAGGCATTCATGAACGAAACGGTTTTTCAGGTGCCGATGCCTCTGTACTGACTGACCATGCAGGACCACCCATCCTGCATGGCTTCTTCAAGAACCACAAATCCCTGTTCCGACAGACGGGCCAATACGCCCGGCGATTTGGCGGTGATGATGCCGGAGCAGATGAACAATCCACCGGGTTTCATGACATCCGGCAACGTCATCAGCAATTCCAGAATGACATCGGTCAGGATATTGGCCACGATAAAATCGGGTTTTACGCCGATGCAGTCAATCAGACTTCCGGCAGCCACCAGAAACCGGTCATGGGAAATGTTGTTCAGAACCAGGTTCTGCCGGGCAATCTGGCATGCGGTGCGATCAAAATCCACGCCATAAACGGTTTTCGCGCCCAGATGGGCCGCAGCAATCATCAAAATACCGGACCCGGTGCCCACATCGAGCATGGTTTTGTCTCGCGCAGCATATTTTTCAATCATTCGGGCGCAGAGCATGGTTGTGGCATGGGTTCCGGTTCCAAATGCCATGCCAGGATCGATTTCGATGACAATATCTGAAGGCCCCGGTGAATATTCCCGCCAGGTGGGCTTTACCACCAGCCGGTCGGATAGCCGAATCGGCCAGAAATAGGCTTTCCAGGATTCGGCCCAGTCTTCATCATTGGTATTCTGATACATGATGCGACAGGTCATGTCGTGATGACGTCCCAGTTCGACCACTTCAGATTCCAGCCGGCCCAGTATCCGGCTCAGGTTGTCATGACAGGGGAAATAGCCGCTGACCGAATGAAATTCGGGTTTTGATACCGCACCGTCTCCCCATCCTTCATCAGGTGTCATCCGGGGATCCGCCACTTCCACACCGCTTAATCCCAGACTATAAAACACCTGGGAAATATAATCTTCAGCCATTTCCAAATCCGCAGATTCAAATATGACCTGAGCCTTCAGCCATTTCATGGAGTTATCCTCTTGATGGTGGGGTCTGCGCGTGCCATTTTTCCCGGGGTGGATTGAAATAGCCATGCTGCAGGTTGGGAAATTCCCGCCCCAGTGTTTCGATAACGATATCAATTCCGACGGCATTTTCCGGATCGGTGACGGAACCCAAAATGTCATAATATCCGATCGGATCAAAATTGAGGTTTCGCCACTGAATTTGATGAATCGGATATTGATTCAAAAACTGTTTGAGTGCCTCGAATTCTCCCGGGGTATCGGTTACCCCCGGCATGTTGAGATAATTGATGGCCACATGAATTCCCCTGTGCAGCGCCAGTGAAATACTTTCCAGCACATTTGAAAAGTGGTAACCGGCCGGACGGAAATACGCCTGATAAACCGCCTCCCGAACGCTGTTAATGCTGACCCGGATGCTGTCCAGCCCGGCATCGATCAGTGATTCCAGAATATCGGGTCTGCTGGCATTGGTATTCATGTTGATGGTCCCCCGGGATGACCGGGTTCGAATCAGACGGATGGCGGGTCCAATGGCGTCTGCTGCAAAAAGAGGGTCGCCTTCGCATCCCTGCCCGAAGCTGACAACCGCAGATGGCACCCGATCGATGTGAAACAGGGCCACTTCCGCAATTTCTTCAGCAGATGGGGTGAAGGATATCCGGTGTTGACTGGTGGGAATATCACTGTCTTTTTGCAGGGACAGACAGCCCAGGCACTTGGCATTGCAGACCCGCGAAGTTGGAAGCGGGGCCTCATACCTGCCCAGAAAAAAATTCTTGCCGGCCGGACATCCATAGGTCAGTGCGCAAGTTTCCAGATGTTGTCTCAGCCGGTTTTTCGGCATGATTTTTTGAATTTTCCGGATTCCGGCAACAACATCCTTTCGTTTCATGAATCGCAGATCCTGCCGGGGTTCACGTTCAATCCAGAGGACCGCAGACCGGAATTTTCCGCCGCCCCAGCCCACGGCCCCATACGAAAACAGGGGAAGATTGGCCGCATTGGCCTCTCTCTCATGGGCGCACAGGCGGGTGAGGACATATCCCGGAGAATTGAATGCGGCCACCGGATACAGTCGCATATCGGCGTTGAAGGGATGAACCGGAACAGACTCGATTTGACGGGTTGACTGGTTATACAGAATCGGAATCCGGTTCGGGAGAAACATCAACTCGCTGCCGTGGGGCATGACCCGGGTTTGTCGGATGGTCAGGGGGGCCAGATTGGTTCCGGACATGCCGACAGCCGAATACCCGTCCAGTTCGAATATATCCCCCTTGTGATTTGCGACCAGCGCGGTCAGGAGGGACTCGTCATCCGGTTTGTCGATTTTGGAACCTTTTTTCATGTCTGACAATCGCCCCCACAGGAACAGGAAATCCCACGGGCTTTTTCAAATGATTCCCGCCCTTCCCGGAAAGAGAACCAGGCAATCAACAGAGACCCCACAATATCAACACCACCCAGACCCGTCATTTCATAGGCCACACTGGCAGCCAGAAGAACCAGGGACAAAATCAGGCAGGCCCGGGTGCAATGGGCATCCGCCACAATGGCCCGGGAATTGAGCGCCCGGCCAACCTTCATCTTGAAATGAATCAGCATTCCCATGGTGACGATGGAAATCAGGGATATGACAATTCCCCAGAATGTGGTCTCGGGCCGGTGTCCCATGAGCCCATTGATCACAGACGAGGCCATCAGTCCGGCGGTCAGAAGATAAAAAGACGTGCCGGTGATTCGCAGCGCCTGTTTTTCAAAACGATCCGGGTTGACATCCGGCTGCGTCTGCTGACGACGGATCATGTGCCAAACCCCGATGCCGGAAATCACCTCCACAAAGGAATCCATTCCAAAACCAAACAGTGAGAGGGTTTCATCTTCCAGACCGAAATATACCGATGTCAGTCCTTCCAGAATATTGTAATAGATGGTGATCAGTGCCAGAAGTCTGGCCCGGCGATAGAGTTGGTCACGATTTGTCTGCATGG
>JBFXFK010000004.1:53928-55284 GCA_050179135.1 Desulfatirhabdiaceae bacterium
GATAAATACGCCCTCCAAATCCGTTATTCCCCTATTTCCGCCGCAAAAACAGGCGGATGAATCTGCATCCCGGGATATTTCCCGCTGATGTCGCCATAAAACCGCCGGATTTCGATCATGTCCCGCACAATATCCCCGGTGGGTTGAATGACCGGTCCAAATCCGCCGACCTTTCGGCGATAATCCAGAAAACCAAGCGCAATGGGAACGTTTGCGCCTGAAGCAATGTGATAGAAGCCGGTTTTCCAGCGGGTCACCCGGTTGCGGGTACCGGAAGGGGGAACCACCAGAATCAGTTTCTGACGCTGATGAAACGCGGCAATCGACTGAGCAACAATGTTATTGGACTGGGTCCGGTCAATGGGGAGAGCGCCCAACCATCGGAAAATCCCGCCCAGAGGCCAGAAAAACCAAGTATCCTTCATCATGATCAAGGGGTGGATGCGATAGATGAATGCGACACACAGGGTAAACAGAAAATCCCAGTTGGATGTATGCGGCGCCGCGATAATGACATATTTTTCGAGATCCGGTTTTTCTCCGCTGGTTTTCCATCCGGAAAATTTGAAAATGATCAGGGCCAACCATCGAACCAGGGGTCTGATGATACTGCTTTGGTGAATCGTCATGGATATTTGCCTTCCAGGGATTGTAAACAGCCGGGTCAACAGAACAGGATATTGTGTTGCCAAGCTGATGTAATAAACCGGATTGATTTGTCATGAAACGATTCAATCCGGTTTTACTGTTGTTTTACAATTGCCCTGAAAGTTTTTTTACCACAAAATACACGAAACACGCGAAGAAATGATCTTCAGTCGTCGTAGCCCGGGTTTCCAAACCCGGGAATAAAGCGATAAATTCCGACAAGCTCCGTAGGAGCGTCCTGTTTGTAGAATGACGCTTAAAAATTTCCCTCAAGCCCCGTAGGGGCGGCCTGTGTATTCCGGTGACAGGCCGCTCCAATGGAGCTTGGAGGGAATAACAGAATCAATTTCTACAAACAGGTCGCCCCTAAGGGGCTTTTTTGGAAGATATCATTTTCATATCTGGAGGTGAGAAACCCTTGATCATGACCGTTTACTGTATTTTGGCGTCCATGTCTTTCTGAATCACTTGCCCAACATCGTCTTTCAGCAGATTCACCTGATACTCGGAAAGCGTAAATACATACGGGGTATCGGATGATACAGCCGGATGACTCTTGTCTTCGGCACTGGATTTTTCAAAAACAGTGAGGCGTTGTTCCGTCTTTCCGGTCAGTTGAATGGAAAGAACCGGATTGGCATAATCCCCGGGTTTTTTGTCATTCAGGAAACTGTCACATTTCAGGCCGGACAGGGTTGTCAACATGCG
>JBFXFK010000004.1:55384-59061 GCA_050179135.1 Desulfatirhabdiaceae bacterium
AAAACCTTGATTGCGGTTTTGACCATTGGTCCGGCATCCACCAGGGGGTTCAGGCGCTGCTCCTTGCTTCGCATGACAGCCACGTTTTCCCGGTTGTTGAGATAATCCAGGGTGTTCAGCACCCATACGGCATTGGGACTTCGACCTTCTTCATCCAGAATGATATCCTTGAGCATTTCCGATGAGCCCACCAGAACAATTTTGCCCGGACGTCCTTTTTCAATGACTTTTTCATCGCCGGTGATCCGGGACAGATCGATTTCCGGCGGTGTGGCCGGTTTGTCTTCGGATTTGTTCTTTTCCGGTGCATCCTCTGAATCGGACGGATCGGCATCGGTGTCCTTGGACAGATCATCCGGTTTTTTCTGAGGTTTTTCCGGAACCGGTTTTCCGGCAAAGTAGGATGGAAATTCTCCGGTTATCAACATGGCCAGGTTCAGGCTGGTTCGTTTGACATCCGGTGATGGCGGGGAGATCATCATGGGATTCAGGTTGATGTGATCCCGCATTTCCCAGGATTTTTCCGATGACCGAAAGAGAACACTGGACTTCAGACCGTTTGCCTTGATTCTTTCTGCATCGGCGGTAACCGGTGACATCTTGAAGCCCACCAGTCCCCGAATACCTTTCATGAAGTCAAAATCCTTGGAAATATTTTCGTTTTTGATCATCGGTGCAAAATACAGGCTTCTTTCTCCGCCGCCCATCTGCTGGCCCATCTGCTGTTTGAAACAGTTTTCATCCATGACGATGGCGGGCTGAACTGCAGCCCCGTAATGTTCCAGAAGTTTTTCAAGGCCTGTATTCACCGGGATGTGTTGACCCGATGGCTGCTGAAGCATTCCCTGCATGGGAACTTTGGCTTCATTGAATGTGTCGTAAAAAATGGCCAGATTTTTGCCTTTCATCAGAAACTGATCAATCTGAAAGAGGGCATAGTCTGAAAACGGTTCATTGGGACCGGCGATGACCAGCGTGTTGAAACTGTCCGGAATGGCTTCCTCTTTCAGTTTGACCTCACGGATGGAATAATTTTTTTCGGCCAGAGACCGGAATGTTTCCAGGGAATCCGGGTTCTGTCCGGGCATTGGTCCCATGGGAGACGGGCCATTCAGTCCGGGGGCGCCGTGATCGGCCAGATAACCGATGTCTTCGTTGATATCGATCATGGCCTCCACATGGTCGTTGATGGCGGTTTCGACCGCATTCAGATCCGCCAGTTGATACTGGGTTCCGATGATGGGAATCTGGATGACCTGAAGCAGCGGAACACTGGCGGTTTTATCCCCATGACGGATCAGCATGCCGACAGCGCCGGTTCCGGCCGCGACCTTGCCATTGCCCAGATCTGGCCATTTCAGGTTCATGATATGATGGGCCTCGACTTCCGTATTCAGATCCGGGGTGATGGTGGGATCGACCCGTTCAAATGCCAGACGGTCATACATGCGGCCATTCAGTTTTTTGACCAGGGATTCGATTTCGGACGGCAGTTGCGGCAGTTCTTTCAACCCCATGTACGGCGCAATCTGATCCAGGGAGGATGACTGAACCAGTCTCACCTGAATTTTGTCTTTCACCCGAAGCAGCGCACTGATCTTGTTGTTCAGTTTTTGAATGGCTGTTGTCAGTTTATATTCCAGACCATCGGTTGTGGTAATGGCCGGGATTTTTTCAACCAGGTCGCCATGCACAATGACAAGCCCCATATAGGCCCGCTGAAATTTGATCTCATCGTTTTCAATGGCCTGAATCTGAACCGGATTGATGCCATAGGTTTCTGCCAGACGCTGGGTTTCGGCAGCACCCGCTGCGGATCCGGCCACATCGGGATTGACATCGTGAAATTGGTAATTGAAGTTTCTGTTGGCATAAATGGCATATTCTTCAAGCAGATCGTGCAGGTAGCGCTCGGTGCCATTGTGGGGCGCCGGAAGATTTTTTGTAAAAAATACATGAATGGTCAGTGGTTCGGACAGGGTTTTGACCACGGTTTGGCTGATATCGGACAGGGAAAACATGTCGTTTTCGGTCAGGTCCATACGGGTAAAAAGGGTCAGTCCCGCAATGTTCACCAAAACGATCAGAACCAGGTAGGCCAGAAATTTGATCCGGTTTGCGGATGTGTGTGTTTTTGCCATGAACAGACTCCTTAATTTTTTTCTTCCATGACCAGTCGGGCGCCATACAGCGAGACAATGCCCACCGAGATAAAATAGATCAGGTCGCGGGAATCCACGACACCCCTGGCAATATTTTGAAAATGGACATCCGCGCCCATGTATTCAAAAAAACCCAGGAGGGCTTTGGGCATGAAAAAAAGCATTTTGTCAATCAGGGTCAGTGAAAAGCAGACAATCACGCCGATGATGAACGCAATGATCTGATTCCGGGTCAGTGCCGATGCAAACAGACCGATGGCGGCATAGGCCGATCCCAGAAGCAGTGCACCGATATATCCGCCAATCACCGGGCCCCAGTCCAGGGCGCCCAGAAGGGATATGGTAACGGGATAAAACAGGGTGGGCAGCAGCATGACGGCCACAAACAGGGCGGCGGCCAGAAATTTGCCCACGATGACATCCCAGAAGGTCACGGGCAGGGTCAACAGGGTTTCGTAGGAGCCGATGTTAAATTCCTCGGACATCAGGCGCATGGTGACCGCGGGAATGATAAAGGAAAAAATAATGGGCAGAAGCGAGAAAAAATTTCTGAGGCTGGCCTGGTTGTGAATGAAAAATGTGGAAAAGAAAAACCAGCCGGTCACCATCAGAAAGGCCGAAATGACAATATAGGCAATGGGAGATACCACATACGAGGCAAATTCCCGTTTGAAGATATGCAGGGCAGGGGACATGTCAGTTCTCCAGGGTCAGTTCGCGGAAAATGTTTTCCAGGGTTTGGGTTTCGGGCCGGAATTCCGTCAGCATCCAGTCTGTCTGACGAATGGCCTGATACACATCGCGCCGGGTGCTGTCCGAGGTACAGGTCAGTTTCAGATGAATTGATTCGGAATCCGGTGAGGGCATCTGCATGATTTCCGATACGCCGGAAACAGCGGACAAACGGGATCGAACCGTCTCGAAATCCGTTTGTTCCAGTGTCAGGGTCAGCATGGGCCTGCCGCCGGCCGACTGCTTGATGGCTTCGGTGGAGCCGTCCGCCACAATTTTTCCCTGATGAATGATGATGATGCGGTCGCAGGTGGCCTCGGCCTCGCTCAGAATATGTGTGGAAAGAACCACGGTTTTCTGTTGCCCGATCTGCTTGATGATTTCACGGATTTCCACAATCTGGTTGGGATCGAGCCCGGATGTGGGTTCATCCAGGATCAGTATTTCCGGATCACCGATCATGGCATGGGCCAGACCGACCCGCTGGCGAAAGCCTTTGGAAAGTTCCGATACGGATTTGTGCATGACGGTGTTCAAACCGCACAGGTGAACCATTTCCGAAATCCGGGATGATTTCAGGGCCGGGTCCAGCCCGCGGATATTGGCGATATATTCCAGGTAGTCATAAACCAGCATGTCGTGGTAGAGGGGCGCGGATTCCGGGAGATAGCCCATCAGGTGTTTGATGGCCAGGGTATTTTCGCCCACGGTAAAATCCTTGACCTGAATCCGGCCGGATGAGGGCATCAGAAATCCGGTCAGCATTCGAAGCGTCGTGGTTTT